>NZ_JAEDXV010000049.1:0-16431 GCF_036877645.1 Terriglobus sp. ADX1 | reverse complement strand
TTCCCACATCGTCGCTCCCCGGTGCTCAGCAAAAGAATGAAATTCCCGAAGCTGATCAGCCGGCTCCAGACCTCAAGGCTGAACTCGGCCCCGGCGGCCGCGTCCAGACGCTGAACGTCGGCGTCAACTTCGTGCAGATTCCCTTCACCGTCAAGGACAAGTCAGGCAAGCTGGTTCCCGCCATCGACTGGCGCGAGATCCGCGTCTACGAAAACGGCATCCGCCAGCAGATGCGCTATTTCTCCAGCGATCCGTTTCCGCTCTCCATCGCCTTCGTCGTAGATCAATCGCTGCCCTTTGACGTCATGCAGCGCGTCAACGACGCCCTCGGCGCCGTGAAGGGTGCTTTCACGCCCTATGACGAAATGGCCATCTTCACCTATAACAACAGCACCAAGATGGTGACCGAGTACACCGGTGCGCAGAGCAACCGCGCCATCGCCGCCATTGAGCGCGCCAAATCCACCGGACGCGAAGCCTACCTCGCTTCGCCCATGGGTCCTCTCTCGCAGACCACCAACATCAATGGTCGCCAGTTCGACCCAAACACGGCCCCGGTGCGCAACTCTGCTTCCACCTTCCAGGCGCCGCCGAAGGAACAGCACCCGCTCAACGACGCCATCTTTGAAGCCGCCAAGTCTCTTGCCAAGCGCCCCGGCGAACGCCGCCGCATCATCTATGTCGTCAGCGATGGCAAGGAATACGGTTCCAAGGTCAAGTTCAAGGACGTGGTCCAGTTCCTCCAGACCAACAAAATCTCCATCTACTCCACGGTCGTTGGCGACTCCGCTACCCCCTACGTTGGCTGGCTGGACAAGTTCCACATCCCTTACACCATGCGTGAAAATGTGCTGCCGCAGTACGCCGCAGCCACCGGCGGCGAAGCCGTCTCGCAGTGGAGCCGCAAGGGCATTGAAGAAAGCTTCGGCAAGGTCGCTGAGGACGTCCGCCTGCAGTACACCGTCGGCTACTACTCCCACGAGCCCATCACCGACGGCAAGTTCCGCACCGTGGAAGTCCGCGTAACGCGCCCCGATCTGAACATCATCGCGAAAAAAGGCTACTACCCCACCGCAGAAAACATGATGCGAACCGGCGGAAGCACCACCACCCCGCAGAAATAGCTACAGAGAAAACAAGTCCAGGACATCACGATGGCGGATTCTCTTGAGAGAATCCGCCATCGTCATTTCTCCGAGCGAACAAACAAAATTCCCACGCGAACCAGCGAAGCTCATACGAACGAAGACCGTCATTCTGAGCGCAGCGAAGAATTCCTACACACTTCACCGCACCAATGCGGCTAGCACCTTCCAGCCCAAAAAACCAAACCAGCTTCGCAAAGCGAAGCCCATACGAACGAAGTTCGTCACCAGCGAAGCTCAAACGGTCGAAGACCGTCATCCTGAGCGAAACGAAGTGAAGTCGAAGGACCTGCATTCCTCTCAACCCACTACAACGCAGATGGGAAGCCAAGGAATATCGAACCGACCAACAGGTAACATCAATAGATGACGTTCCTAGGGGCAAACGCGGCCTTCGGACTGCTTGCCGCAGCCCTGTGGGGTGGTGGCGACTTCGCCGGCTCCATCGCCGTCCGCCGCGCGGGCAGTACCGTCCGCGGAGCCCTGCTCGTCGTCCTGATCGGCCATCTTCTTAGCCTCGCCGTCGTCGCCACTCTTGCCACCCTTCAGGGCACCCCCTTCCCCACGGGCGCTATCCTCTGGTGGGGCATCGGCGGCGGAGTGATCGCATCCGTCTCGCTGGTCGCCTTTTACATTGCGCTGTCCACCGGCCACATGGGCTCGGCAGCCGCCGTCAGCGGACTCCTCTGCGCCATCGTCCCGGCAATCGTCTCCGCTTTCCTCGATGGCGCCCCCGGCCTGCCGCGCCTCCTCGGCTTCCTCCTCGCCGGAACCGCCATCTGGATGATCGCCTCCTCCAACGACCCCACACACAGCGCATCCCGTCAGGCGATGGTGCTTTCCGTCCTCGGCGGCCTTGGCTTCGGCATTTATTTCGTAGCGCTGAAGTTCGCAGGACAATCGGGCGTCCTGTGGGGCATGGCCTCAGCCCGTATCGGCTCATCCGCAAGCGCTCTGGTCATCTCACTTTTGCTTCTACTGTTCGGCTTCCGCGAAAAAGGCCGGCCCGATCCGCGCCACACCAAAACCCTCCTCTACATCCTCGGAGGATCGCTGCTCGACACCGGCGGCAATCTCAGCTATCTGGCCGCCACCCGCGCTGGACGCCTCGACGTAGCCGCCGTCCTCGCCTCCATCTACCCCGCAGGAACCATCCTGCTCGCAGCCTGGCTCCTCCATGAGAAAACCTCGCGTCGTCAACGCCTCGGCATGCTCCTGGCCTTACCCGCCGTAGCCCTCGTCACGCTCTAAAACCGCACATCTACGAACAATGGCAATCGCCACACAGTTTCATTTCGGGCACGTCCCACATTCAAATGGCGCTTGAAAAACCCTGAACAGGCGCTCAAATATAAAATGGTCGGTATGAGTTTTGAGAAAGCCCCCGTGCTGGTAACAGGTGGCGCGGGTTTTATCGGTGCCAACTTCGTTCTTGATTGGTTCGAAACTGTTGGAACACCCCTGGTTAACCTCGATAAGCTGACCTATGCCGGCAATCCGCTGACGCTTCAGTCGCTGCAGGAAAACCCCAACTACACGTTCGTCCACGGCGACATCTGTGATGCTGCATTGCTGAAACGTCTCTTCGCGGAGCACCGTTTCCGAGCAGTCATCCACTTCGCTGCTGAAAGCCATGTTGATCGCTCGATCCTTGGCCCTAAGGTGTTTTTCGATACCAATATCGGCGGCACGCATCAGCTTCTGAACGCCGCGCGCGAACATTACGAAACGCTCACGGGCGAAGAGCGTTCCGCATTCCGCTTCCATCACATCTCCACCGATGAAGTGTACGGAACGCTGGAACCCAACGACCCGGCATTCTCAGAGACGACGCAATATGCGCCAAACAGTCCCTATGCTGCGTCCAAGGCGGCCAGCGATCATCTCGTCCGCGCATGGCATCACACCTACGGCCTGCCGACCACAATCACGAATTGCTCCAACAACTACGGGCCTTACCACTTCCCCGAGAAGTTGATCCCGCTGATCCTCCTCAACGCCATGGCAGGCAAGCCTCTGCCGGTGTACGGTGACGGCCTTCAGGTTCGCGATTGGCTCTTCGTAAAGGATCATTGCTCAGCCATTCGCACAGTGCTGGAACGCGGCAAGCCCGGCGAAACCTATAACGTCGGCGGCTGCAATCAACGCGCCAATATCGACGTCGTGAAGACCATCTGTGCGCTGCTCGACGAATTTCTTCCCGATTCGCAAAACGTTCCCCACAGCAAACTGATCACGCATGTTCAGGATCGCCCCGGCCATGATCGTCGCTACGCCATCGACGCAACCAAGATCGAAACAGAGCTCGGCTGGAGACCTGCAGAAAGTTTTGAAAGCGGCCTGCGAAAAACGGTAGAGTGGTACCTCGCAAATCAGGACTGGGTACAGAACGTGACGAGCGGCGACTACAGAAAATGGATCGAGCAGAATTACACGGCTCGCGAGGTACAGAAGTGAAGGGCATCATTCTCGCTGGGGGTTCTGGAACACGTCTCCACCCCGTAACGCTGCCAGTTTCTAAGCAGCTTCTTCCGATTTACGACAAGCCGATGGTTTACTACCCGCTATCGACTCTCATGCTCGCGGGCATTCGCGAGATTCTTCTGATCTCCACGCCCATGGACACGCCGCGCTTCGAACACCTTCTCGGCGACGGTTCGCAGTGGGGCATCTCGATTCAATATGCAGTACAGGCTTCGCCAGATGGTCTCGCGCAGGCGTTCCTCATCGGGCGCGAGTTCCTTGCCGGAGATAGCTGCTGCCTCGTTCTGGGCGACAATCTCTTCTTCGGCCACGACATACAGCCAACCTTGATGCAAGCCTCCAAGCGCCAACAAGGCGCCACCGTGTTCGCGTATCCGGTCAGCGATCCGGAGCGTTACGGTGTCGTTGAGTTCGACAACCAACGACGCGCCATCTCTCTCGAAGAGAAGCCGGAGCATCCAAAATCCAACTACGCCGTCACCGGACTCTACTTCTACGATTCCCAGATTCTGGAGGCAGCGGAGAGCGTGAAGCCCTCGCCGCGCGGCGAACTTGAGATCACCGATGTGAATTGCTGGTATCTCGAAAGGGGTCAACTTCAGGTTGAGATCCTTGGCCGCGGTATCGCATGGCTCGATACCGGCACACACGATTCGCTGCTGGAAGCCTCCAACTTCATCCATGCAATCGAACGTCGACAGGGCCTCAAAGTCGCATGCCCCGAAGAGATCTCATGGCGTAAAGGATGGATCTCCAGCGAACAACTGGACGCGCTAGCCCAGAAAATCGGCAAGAGCTCTTATGCCGTATATCTCCATCGCATTTTGAAAGAAAAGATTTACTAACGTGTCCGCTGCTTCCCCCATCCTTGTCACAGGCGCATCAGGTCAGGTCGGAGGAGAGATTGCAAATCTCCTCCGTCTCCGCAAGCAATCTGTTCTCGCACCCACCAGCGCAGAAATGAACCTGGCATCACCAGATGCCATCCGGTCGTACGTGCAGAAGCATCAACCGTCCTGGATCATCAACGCCGCTGCGTATACCGCCGTCGACAAGGCCGAATCCGAAGTCGAGCTCGCGGAAGCCTTAAACGCGGTCGCTCCCGGTGTCCTCGGTGAAGAAGCAGCAGCATTGCACATCCCGGTGATTCACTTTTCAACGGACTACGTCTTTGCTGGAGACGGCACAAAACCGTGGGTGGAAAGCGATGCGACCGGCCCATTGAACACATACGGCCGCACAAAACTGGAAGGCGAAGACGCCCTCGCGCAGAGCGGTGCTGCGTACATGATCTTTCGAACAAGCTGGGTCTATGGCGCAACGGGCAAGAACTTCGTCCGCACCATTCTGCGTGTCGCACGCGAACGCGAATCCATGAATATCGTCGCGGATCAGTTCGGTGCTCCCACATGGGCGCGTGATCTGGCGCGATTGGCACTGCACATCGTCGACCAAGCAGGATCAAACGCAGAGAGCGCTGTGCGCAACCTCAGCGGTCGTTATCACGCCTGCAATGGCGGAGAGACAACGTGGTTTGGCTTCGCCGAGGAGATTCTTCGTCAGGCCGCACACCACGAGCCAGACGTCAAATTCGCAACGCTGTATCCGGTGCCGACCGAAGCCTATCCCACGCCAGCAAAACGTCCCGCGAACTCGCGCATGGACTGTTCCCTGCTCGCGACAAAACTCGGCTTCCAGATGCCGGATTGGCGCGAGTCACTCGCTCAAGTTATTTCGGAATACGATCAGCTACGAACGACAGGTTCCTTGTAGGCGCTCGGCAGTTCAGCATCTTTCAGCAGCGGGGCGACAAGGTCCCGCGCAGAAAGCTGTGGCTCAAAACCTTCGATCGGCCACTCAATCCCCAGCGCGGGATCATTCCACCGCACCGCGCGTTCTGCTTTAGCGTCATACAGGTTCGTGACTTTGTACATCACGCTGGCGGTTTCAGAGAGAACCAGGAAGCCGTGCCCAAATCCCTCTGGAATCCAGAGATACTCGATCGTCTCACCCGTCAGATGGAATCCCGCCCATTGACCGAACTGAGGCGAACCTGGGCGTAGATCCACGGCAACATCCCAGATGTGCCCAGAAGCCGCGCGTACAAGCTTGCCTTGTTCGTTGCCAAGCTGAAAGTGCAGTCCACGCAGTACACCACGCCGTGAAAACGACTGATTGTCCTGGACAAAGCGGGTCGGCAGACCGTGCTCGGCAAAGGCGCGTGTGCTAAAAATTTCGGCGAACCAGCCGCGGTCGTCTCCGTGGACCTTCGGGCGCACCAACTTCACTTCAGACAACGGAGTATCAAGAACTTCCACGAATTAGAGCTCCAGGGCGATCGAAGGGCAGTCGAGATTGCACAAACCAGCAAGCGTGCCGGTAGCAACGATCTGGAGAAGCCCACCTTCGATATTAATTTTACCCTAGTGCAAAATTGGGCATTTACTCCCACTTCAAAGCACCCGGTTCCCTGTTGCTCTCAGGCAAGCCACAAGGCGATGGGCAGAAGATGTCTCGCAATGACAACTTCCGGGTAGTGACGCGATGTTTCAAGCAAACGGAATTACGGCTGAGCAGCCCCCGTTGGAGCCGCACCGGTACCTGTGGGTGCCGCACCAGAACCCGCCGGAGCAGCAGCCACCGGCGTATTCTTCCCATGCTCCGGGTCGTATTCATGCTTCACCATCCACTGCTTAAACGCAGCCGTTGGTTCTGACCCCAGTTGCCCATTCCGCATGAAGTACGTGAAGTCCTTCACCATCACCTTGAACTTGCAGGTGTCATAACTTCCAGGCTTACCAAACTCCGGCACTAGCACCACCAGCTCCGCACCCGGCTTCTTCCACTTCGCAGGAAACGTCTCAAAGCCCGACGACGTCTGCAGCCGATGGTCGCACTCATACTGAAAGTCCAGCCCCTTCGGCTCCCCATTCTCAAACAGGTTGGCGCGGCCCTCCCCCTTCGACTCTTCCGCCTGTCGGTCGTGGTAGAACGTCGTCTGATTGCGGCCAAAAATATGCACGCGCAACGGATAATCCGCAGGGTTATGGCTCTCGGCACACGCGAGAACAGGAACAGCGATAAGGCTGGCAGTAAGCAAGGCACGCACAACAAAGGTCATGGGAAATCCGAAGCCGCAGAAGTAGACGCAGTATAGCCACCGCCCTTCATCCAGCTACAACGCCAAATCACGACACCCGGAACGTCTTAATGCGAATGGGACTCCAGATACGAGAGCACCGAAGAAATCCTGAGGCTGAGGCGTTCTTTCACCTCATGTCCAAACTCTCCGTGCGATAGCCGGTCACGCCAATCCCAGTAGTGGCAAAACCAACGCGCAAGCATCGCAGTATGGATGTCCTTTCGTTCCAGAAACGTTCCAGACATCCGCTCATAAGTCTCGATAACATTCCCTATTCGTTCTTCGAGCGTGTCCAGTCCTGACCACATCAGCAATGTGGAACATGTATTTGCAACATCCACGCAAATGGGATCCCATGCCATTGCTTCCATATCCAGAACGCCCGTGAGCCGCGCCTCCTGCTCAACACGCTGAAACAGCACGTTGCGTGGAGTCCAGTCACCATGAACGATCTGTCTGGGTAAGCGTTCGAAATCATGTAACCGCGGAAGCAACCACGTCGATGCCATGTGCAGAATCTCCCCTTCGCATGGGTCCGATGCAAGAGCAACAAATCCATCAGCACTGAGACGGTCAATCGCTTGCCGAGTCTTCACACAAATACCAGAGGCCACGTGTAAGGACTCAGACAAAGGAAGGGTCCGCAGTACATCATGAAATCTGGCTAGCCCCTCCGTAAGCACGTTATAAGTCTCAGGATCTCCAGCCTCTGGATGGAAACCGGGAAGATCGCACGTCAGGCACCATACGTAGCCAGCCTCGACCACCACAAGATTGCCCGTGCGGCTACCAATGATCTTTGGAACGGATAGGGCGAGATCTTCCTCTTTCAGGTATCGAAAGAGGTGAGATTGCAGCTCGGCAAGGCGCGACAGTTCTGCCAATCGAAAGTGTTCCGCCTGTGAAAGCCAGTAGCGGTTTCCGATGCGCCATGTTGCGCGACTCACACCCTGGTGAGTCCGCGTTGGCTCATCCTTGATGCCCCAATGTTTCTCAAGCACACGTACAACCAGATCTGTGTGACGTGGGGCAAGCTCAGTCATGAAGACAATGTAACGCAGCTAGTTGCAGTGACCACTCGCGGAGTCTGTCTTGAATGACGACGTACCGAACTCCTTGTCACAACTCGACGTACGTTATCGAAGGAAGCGAAGCTCCAACGCTCAAAGCACGTCAACTAGCGAAGCTCGTACGATCAAAGATCGCCATCCTGAGAAGATTGTCATCCAGCGAAGCTCGTACGGTCGAAGACCGTCATCCTGAGCGAAACGAAGTGAAGCCGAAGGACCTGCATTCCTCTCAACCCACTCTAACGCCGCAGGAAACCCAAGCCGCATCAACAGCCAAGCAACCGGGTGCCCCAAGTTCGCGAAGCTAACCTGGGCGAACCTGGGCATCGCGAAGCGTCGAGAAGGACTCGGAAGGGCAGGGCTTCAGCCCTGCCGTAAAGGCAAGCTCAGAAACGCGCGGTCACGAAAACAAACAGGAGCATAACCTCAATCCTGCGCACCCACGGAACGACCACGGCTGGCCGTCGAGAACAGCACGAATCCTGTCAAGCCCACAAACCACTCAACCCACACAAAGCAAAAGAAATAGAGTTGGCAGGTTATTTCCGCCAAACCACTAAAATAGAACAAGAAGGAATAGGGCCACGCATTCGCGTGGCCCTAACTCTTTTAGAAAGACGATTTTGCCTCTAACCCCAATGGGAAGACGATTTTACAGCCACTAAAACCGTAAACCCAATAGAAAGACGATTTTAGAAAAAAAGGGGGTAGGGGTACCCCTCACCGCAACGGAATTAAACCGCAGCCTTTGGCGTCCGAACGCGCTTATAAAACGGCGTCGGAATCACCTTGGCCTTCACCAGATTGCCGCGAATCTCCACGGCAACCTCGTTGCCCAACTCAGCTTCGGCAGGAGGCACAAACGCCAGCGCAATGTTCTTCTTCAGCGTCGGCGAAGGCGATCCGCTGGTCACCACGCCAAGCGGTTCACCCGTAAGTGAACGCACCGGATAACCATCACGCGCAATACCGCGATCCACCATCTCCAAACCAACCAGCTTCTTCGCCGGAGGATTCGCGCTGAGCGCCAGCAGCTTCTCCTTGCCGATGAAGTCAGCTTCCTTCTCCAGCTTGCAGTAGCGATTCAGACCGGCTTCAAACACGTTGATCTCGTCTGAGATCTCATGTCCGTAGAGCGCCATCGCACTCTCCAGGCGCAGCGTATTACGCGCTCCCAGACCTGCGGGAACAATGCCAAACTCTGCACCCGCCTCGAACACAGCCTTCCACGCAGCCTCGCTGGTAGCCACATCGCTGGGCACATAGATCTCGAAGCCGTCCTCGCCCGTATAACCGGTGCGAGCAATCAGCACGTTGTAGAAACCCGCAACCTTGCCCCAGGTAAACCAGTAGTTCTTGATCACCGACAGATCGGTATCAGTCAGCTTCTGCAGCGTGGCTTCCGCCTTCGGCCCTTGAATGGCGATCTGCGTATATAGGTCGCTGTAGTCGTTGATGTGGACGCTCGGCATCGAGCCGATGGTCTTGCGCACCCAGTTGATGTCCTTCTCACGCGTACCCGCGTTAATGACGATCAGATAGTCGTTGTCGCTCAGCTTGTGCAGCACCACATCATCCACAAAGGTGCCTTCCGGAGTCAGCATGGCCGAGTAATGCGCCTGCCCAATCTGCAGCTTGGACGCATCGTTCATCAGCAGCTTCTGCACAGCGTCCAGCGAACCGGGTCCACGCAACTGGATGCAGCCCATGTGCGACACGTCAAACACGCCCACAGCAGTACGAACGGCGTTGTGCTCAGCCACCAGGCCGCTGTACTCCACCGGCATCTCCCATCCACCAAAGTCCACCATCTTCGCCTTCAGCGACTTGTGGGTATCAAACAGTGCGGTACGGCGAAGTGGTGCTGCGGAAGTTGTGTCGGCCATGAATCCTCTGGGGTGGAAATGTGGTCTAAGGTGGCAGTGCTTATGCCTGCCATACCCATCTCCGAGGATACCGCGATCCACCCTGCCATCGAGCAGAGGCACGCTACGATTCCGCCTGGCCGTCACATCTATCTCGCCCTCAGGCAGCGTATGCTGGCAGCGATGCGTCTCACGCTCCCCATTCTGCTGCCCATGCTGGTTGGTTCCGCAGTCGCGCAAACAGCCGACCGTTCTGCAGCACCATCCAATCCGGCCACAACGGCTCCAGCGGCACGCACAGGCGCCTACAGCGTCCAGAACGGTGAGTTGGTCGTAGCTCCGGGCCTGCGCATACCCAACGGCAATGTGCCTTGGGCACTGGACACGGTCGATGGTAAGCAAGTACTTGTCCCGATCCACCACACGTCACTCACCGGCACAGCCACCAGTGGCACGCTAGATGGACCAACGTCGCACACACCGCTACACTCCGCGACACCATCCTTCTTCATCCATACCAGCGACCGCACGGAGAACACTGGTGACAGTGGCCGCGGCACACCGACAGGCTGGGCTCTGCTCTCTGCCCCCGTCACCGATAGCCACCGCACCGTTGCCCGTCCCAGGTTCACCGACGTCAACAGCGCCACCGTGTGCACCGCCCCGGTGATCTGCACCACCGCCGAATCCCTGCCGGACGGCTGGATCCGCGTCACGCCGCAAGCCCCCTTGACACCGGGTGAGTACGCATTACTCCCCGTCCAGAAGACCCCCACCCCCGGCAACACCCTGGCCTACGACTTCACCGTAGACGGGGGACAGCCCGCCGCACGCGACACAGTCGCACCGGGCCAGAATCTCGATACACGAAAAAAGAAGCGCTGAGTTATAGCTTCAACGTCGACACATCCACAGTTGCCCTGGGATAGCGCAGCTTCATACCCTTCATCGCTTCCACCAGGATCTCGGAGATGGCCACGTTGCGATACCACTTGTTGTCCGACGGAATTACGAACCACGGCGCATGTTTCTTACTAGTGCGCTGCAGGATGTCTTCATAGCAGTCCTGATACTGAGGCCAGAACTTGCGCTCGGCAAAGTCCGCAGGCGATAGCTTCCAGTGCTTGCTGTTGTCGTCGATGCGCGCCTGCAAACGCCGCTTCTGCTCCGCCTCAGAGATGTGCAGGAAGAACTTCAGGATGGCGATACCGTTCTCTGTCAGCATCTCCTCAAAGCGGTTGATCTGATCCATGTGAGCGTGCGCGGTCTTCTTGTCCATCAGCCCATGCACACGCGGCGACAACACATCCTCATAATGCGACCGGTTGAAGATGCCAATCATGCCGCGAGGCGGCACCGCATTGTGGCAGCGCCACAGGAAGTCGTGCTTCGCCTCCAGCGGTGTCGGCACCTTGAACGCCGTCACATCGCATCCCTGCGGATTCACACCGGAGAAGATGTGGCGGATCGTCCCATCCTTGCCCGCGGTGTCCATGCCCTGCAACACCACCAGCACACCGTGCTCCCCACCGGCATACAGCACTTCCTGCAACCGATCCAACTCCTTACGGTGCCGTTGCAGGTGAGTTTGTGCAGCGTCTTCGGACTTAAGTGTGCCTGTCTGTGCTGAGTCAATCTTCTGCAGGCTGATCTTCTTACCGGGAGCAACCTGGTAGGGCGACTTGATCTTCAAGGGCGGATTCACCTTTCGTAAACAGTACGATGCACAATACCGCTTTTCAGCAGAAGGTGAAAGTTGCCGCAAAAGGAAGGAGGCACAGGAATCATCCTGTGCCTCCTTCGCAAAAACGTGTGAAACAGACTACGACTTGGTCGCAGGCTCCTTCGGCTCCGGCGTCACAATGTGAGCGTCGTTCTTCACATCGTCGGTCACGCCCTTCAAGCCTTCCTTAAAGCCCTTCAGCCCCTCGCCAAGTCCCTTGCCCAGTTCCGGCAGCTTCTTCCCACCGAAAAACACGACAACGATAAGGCCGATGATCAGCAGGTGCATGGGCTGGAACAGGTCATTGAGCATGGCAGAAACCTCCGAAAGCAGGCCGCGCAAATGGCGTTACCTGATCCAGCCCATTGTCGCACAAATCCAGTGTGTCTGGCGTGATTGCGGGAGCAGGAACGGCGGTAGACGGTATATCCTGAATGGGTGCAGTCCCACACCGCCGCCGCACGACCGCGCGGAACCGCCTGGGGGCTGCCTGCAGTGGAGGAACATGCTTATTTCCCGTCCCCGGCGGCGTCCTGCCGGGCCGTCCCTGGTGTCTGCTCGTAACGTTGTCATTGCTGGACTTGCTGCCCTCTGCGGATTTGCCGCAGCCGCCACCGCGCGGGCTCAGGACACTTTCCGTCCACCACCTCCGGTCACTTACACCGAGAAGTACGAAGTCTTTGGTGGTTTCAATTTTCTGAACGGCCAGGCCGGTCAGAACATCCCCAAGCGCTACAACATGGCTGGCGGTGAAGTGATGGGCACCTACTGGCTCACGCCAAAATGGGGCGCTGCCGCAGATCTTCGCTGGGATGGTGGCACAACGCCCGTCCTGCCCGCAGCACAATCCACCAACCCGAAGATTCAGACGCGTCCGTTCGTCTCGCAGATGATCTACATGGGTGGTGCGCAGTATCACTGGGTTGGAAATCAGCGCGTGGGCATCAACTTCCACGCGTTGGCTGGCGCAAGCAGCGGCAATTTTGACCACAGCAACCCCGGCGTAACGCCCGGCACCTTCTTCAACGTGACAGGCCTCTATACCAATCGCACCGCGTTCAACGGCGTTTTGGGTGCAAGCATTGACTTCAACCGCTCGGCACGCTGGGCCATCCGCGTTTCGCCGGATCTTGTGTTGGAACACTTCGGCACGGAACTGCGTGAGTTCGTCTCTGTCTCCGGCGGCGTGGTCTATCGCTTCGGCAATCGCTAAGCGACTTATCAACGAAATGAAAATGCCCGGAGAACCCTCCGGGCATTTTCATTTTTGCGAAAGACAACAACGCTACATCGTCTGCATGAATTCCGCGCTGACGGGATTCTCATACGGTGTGATGTCGCGCGTCACCACCGTAATGCCGCTCGGTGTGACGTGATACTTCTTACGGTCTTCATTCGCGTCATAACCGATAACCGTGCCATCGGGAATATGTGCGTCGCGGTCAATGATGGCGCGGCGAATACGGCAGTGGCGACCGATGTTCACATGGTTGAAGATTACCGACGAATCGATATCCGAGAACGAGTTCACGCGCACATCCTGCGAAAGCACGCTCTGCCTCACAGCTGAACCAGAGATGACGCAACCGGGCGATACGACCGAGTTGATGGCCATGCCCGTGCGTCCCATCTCGCCAAAAACAAACTTCGCCGGAGGATACTGCGTAGGCCGCGTCCGCATTGGCCAGTCGCGATCATAGAGGTTGAAAATCGGACTGACGGAAGCAATGTCTAGGTTTGCCTCGTAGTAGGAATCCAGCGTTCCAACATCGCGCCAGTACAAGGCCTCTTTACGATTCTCATCGACGAAGTTGAAAGCGGAAACCTTGTAGCGCCCCAGCAGTCCCGGCAGGATGTTGTGACCAAAGTCGTGCTTGGAATCGGTCTTCTCTGCGTCGGCCATCAATTCCGGCAGCAGTACATCCGTGTTGAAGATGTAAATGCCCATGGAGGCATCCACCTTCTCTGGATTGAATGGAGACCGGATGTTGGTGCTCTTCGGCTTCTCCTGGAACCCGATGACTTCGCCACTGCTGGACACTTCCACCACACCGAAGCCCGCCACTTCATTCGGATCAACCGGCAGCGTTGCAATGGTGCAGGCCGCACCGCTTTGCACGTGCTGCTCCATCATCAGGCCGTAATTCATCTTGTAGATGTGGTCGCCGGAGAGGATGATGACGTGCTTCGGCTCTTCCGAGCCGATGGAATAAATGTTCTGGTACACAGCATCTGCCGTGCCCTGATACCAGCTCTTATTCACACGCTGCATGGGCGGCAGAATCTCAATGAACTCACCCAGTTCATTGGCCACAACCGTACCCCAGCCTTCGCGGATATGGCGGTTCAGGCTCAGCGCCTTGTACTGCGTCATGATGTAGACCTTGCGCAGGCCGCTATTGATGCAGTTTGAGAGCGTGATGTCGATAATGCGATATTGTCCGCCGAATGGGACCGCGGGCTTTGCGCGTTCCTTGGTCAGCGGAAATAGACGTTCGCCAGCGCCTCCGGCCAGCAGTACTCCAAGCGTATCTTTCATTCACTCATCCCCGGGCGAACCTCAAAGGCTTCAGCGAAACATTAGACAGACTATGCCTGTCTGCGCAAGCCGGAAGCTGTCACCCATAATCCCTTCGATGCAGAATCCGGCAACCGCGGCAGGAGTATAACGCGTTGAGATTACGATTCGTCTTCCGCAGGGTCTGCAGGTTCGTCCGGCAATGAGATACGCAGCGACTTCAGGAACGAGACATCATTCCGGGTGAATGTTTCACCGGGTTCCGCAACATCGTCAGAGTCGTCATCCTCACTGACTTCATTCAGGCCAATGGTGGCCTCAAGCATCAGCAGGACATCAAACCCCTCTTCACGGATCTCCCGCACCACGCCGGATATCTGTTCCGACTCCGAGACGGATTCGTGAATGGCCTCGCCCAGTTGCTGGATCAGTTCCTTGATGCGTCCGTTCATTCTCGCCTCCTCCTGGTTACCGTCCCAATTGCGGTCCGAACCGTCCGGAGGCGCATCGTGCAAGTGCGGTGTTCTCTACCTTACGCGGGCAACCCTTCTATCGCAATCAGACCTCGCGTGAGGAAATGTCGTCCGTTTTATGCTTCGGTGTGATGATCAGCCCAGGCCGTTTCCAGTTGCCGTGCCAGGTCCTGCACCGCCTGTGTGCGCTTTGGTCCCAGGACAATCCATCCCGCCGCAGCGGCACATACACCGCCAATCACCCATAACGATTTCTTCAACGCCATGCTCTTACCCGTCTCTCCTGTTGGACGCGCCGTATCCGTTTCGGCGCTTTCATCCTTGAGATGCAAGGCAGCGGAAGGTGATGTATCCATTAGGTGCGCCGCGCCCGCACGAAACTGCTCACGCTGAAATATCCGAACAGCACAGCCAGTACGCAGAAGAAATAGAAGCGATAACGGTCATCAGCAACAGCGCTCATCGCGTTATGCCGGGTCTTCCACGTGGCCGCGGTAAAGGACAGCGCAAACAGTGCAAAGAAGCTGCCCGTCAGCTCATGCCACAGAGCACGCGATGCACGTTTCAGTGGGGCCGCAACACCTTGCTTAGCCGCTGCGACACCTTGTTTAGCAGCGGCAGCTGCCTGCAAAAAATCAGGCCGGGGATTAGCAACAGGACGCGAAACGGGTCTCTGGGTCACGGGCTCTGCGCGAGGCGGAATCACTTGTGGCTGAGGTGGCGAAACTGGCCGTGATGGCGTTGCCGGCGACGGAGAGGTCGCCGCATCCACTGCCTCCAGGGCAGTGCGTGCCGCCATGCGGGCTCCGCGTCCAAGCACACGTCCAAAACGTTCCCGATCCATGCAGACATTGTACGGAGATCACACCGAATGTTGCGACACCGGTATTCGCGCTGGAAAGCGATCAGGCCGAAGTTGTGGAACGTGCAACGGTCTTCGCCTTCGCCGCAAGACCGATCTTCTTCAATGCATCGCGCACTGGGCCGCGCATCGTTGCACAAACACCGGCCATGACCTCTTCCAGATCCTGCTCATGCTGCGCGAAAATGCGGCGGATCACCTTGCGTCCCTCTTTGGTCAGGTCCACGGTACGGACACGCTTATCCGTCGTACCACTACAGCGCGATACGTATCCCAGCTTCTCCAGCCGGTCTACCGCAGCCGTCATGGAAGGATTCGCCAGCAGCACCTTCTCACCGATCTGCGACATGCTCATGGGGCCCTTGTGCATCAGGGCCTCCATGATCATGAAGTCGCTCAGACCAATGTCCTGCGCCGCAACGGTGCTTTCGATATACGCTTCCATGGAACGATAAGCCTTCATCATCACAAGCCACAGGCTGGCTGCTGATGTGAAGTGCGTTTCGTTCGTTTCGGATTCGTGCATCGTTTGCATGCGCTCTCTCCATCTTCTGCTACTTCGTTGAATTCTGCGAAAAAACCTTCTGGAGAAGGATACGCGCCTGCTCCAGTTCTTCCGCGCTTACGTTGTGCGGTTTTCCAGGATAACGATGTAATGAAACTTCCGCGCCCATCCGCTTCAGCTCTCTTACAGACTCCTCCACACGCACAAAAGGTATGTGCGGATCAGGGTCGCCGCATAAAAATAATGTGGGCGTGCCTTTCAGATCGCCATCGTGATGCAGATCGCTTCCCAATGGCCCAATCAGGCCGCCTGTAAATGCGATCAAACCGGCATAGCGCGCAGGATTGGACGCAACGAACTCTGACGCGAGGCAAGCGCCCTGCGAAAAACCTGCAATGACGATGCGCTCCATGGGAATGCCGCTGCCCACAAGGCCATCGACAATGCGCTTCACCTTTACCAAAGCCGAAGAAAGATCCGGTTCATTCATTTCCCGCGGTGCGATGAATCGCTGCGGATACCAGACATTGCCTGAAGCCTGCGGCGCAACAAACGCCAACTTCATATCCATAAAGGCGCGCGACAGCCCAAGAATGTCTCCCGCGTTACTGCCGCGGCCATGCAAAAGCACAACGGCTCCGGCG
>NZ_JAEDXV010000048.1:0-17048 GCF_036877645.1 Terriglobus sp. ADX1 | reverse complement strand
CGCTCAGGATGACGCGCTTTGCGCGTTTGAGCTTCGCTGTATCTCCACTTAGCAGTTGATGCCGGCATCCTTCAGGCACTGCTTCAGACCAGCCATGCTGATGCGGGTGGAGGATTCCTTGATTTCAGCCTGCGTGGTGCCGGGGCCGCTGTGCCAGTGGGTTTCCAGGCTGACGCCATAGCGGTAGCCGTCGCGCTTGAACGCCTTCAACTGACCAACCCAATCGACGAGGCCTTTGCCTACGGGCTCCCACTGGAAAGGGTGCTTCGCGTTATCAGCGTTCCGCGAGACGGACTTCACATGGCAATGGCCGATGCGCTTCTTGGGCAGGCCATTGTAGTCGTCGGGATAGGGGACGTCGCCTTCGAAGGAGCCGCTGTTGCCGGGATCCCAGTTGAGCATGAGCGACGGATTCGTTACACGGGACAGGGTCGCCGCTGCTTCCTTGCCGGAGCCTGTGTTGCAGGCCATTTCGTTCTCAAGGATGAGGATCATCTTCTGCTTGCCAGCAATGGTGGCTGCCTTATCCAACGCTGCGTCCATGTCCTTGCGGAAAGGAGCGGGATCTTCCAGACGCCAGAAGTCGAAGCAGCGGATGCGGTCTGTGCCGAAGTTTCTTGCAGCGGCGATGGCGGCTTCCAGCAGTTCAAACTGATCGGAAAGGTCCTTGGGAATTTTGTTGGGATCTTTGGTGCCGCCATCCTTCGAGAGCGGCGCGCCGGGGAAATTGCTCTTGAAGAGCGGGGTGCCTGCGTCCGTGACCTTCAGGTTGTACTTGGCGAGAATCTTCTTTGCGTCCGCGGTTTCCTGCTCGTTCAGCTTCGTGATGTTCTTGCCGTTCACATCGCGCACTTCAATCCACGACAGGCCGAAATCATTGGCGGCGATGTGGCAGGAATGTTCAAAGTCAGAACCGATTTCATCGGCGATGACCGCGAGACGGAAGGGACAATTCTTAGCCTCGGCGCGCAGCGTTGCGGCAAATAGAGCAAACGAGCCAGTCGCAACAAACTGGCGGCGATTGAGATGCATTGGTAGGACCTCCTGAAGGGACGCTGCCATATTAGCGCAAGCGTATGGCGACTTGCCGAAACAAGAAACGCCAATTCAGCGAACGTCTAACGCAACAATCTCCGCAGGGCCGGCGATGCCATCTTCCACGTTTGTGGTGAGTACGGCTTCAAAGTCATGATCACGGTTGGCGCGACCGATGCGGTTCTCCAGTTCGCGTACGCGGTCCGGGTTCGCAAGAAATTCACCCGCGGCGGCCGTTCCGCTCATACCGATTCCAGCCACAATGAGGCACACGTTACCCAGCGGTTCGCAGTGGACGCGCGCAATGATGGCGTAGTCGCGATTGACGGTGGTCATCTTGTCGCGCAGACGGATGCTCCACTGCTTGTTGGTGGGGTTCTGACGGTCGCGGATGTAATACGACTCCGCATCGCTACCGGCAAACCGATAGCGCAGGGGATCAATGAGCTTGAGGGTCCACTGGTTTGAGAGCCCACCGATGAAGATGGATGGACCTTCACGCAGTTCATTCAAATTGGTACCCAGGTTCAGCCGCACACGAACGGGCCGGTGCTGCCGCTCCACGACAGATTCCAGCTTCATCATGGCGATGACGTCGGAAAACACAACATTTTCACCGATGACCTGGTGATCGAAGAATGTGCCGGATTCGGGAAGCTTGGTGTCAGCCAGATCGAGCGCATGGGCAACGGCTTCTTCTGTGGTGTTTGCCCAGCCCGCACCTTTGCGTTGCGCGCTCATGGGCAGGCAGTACGTAATTGGACCGTCGGCTGCAAAGAACGGCCGCCATAGATCGTCCATGGGGGTACTGCGCATCCTGTACCAGCCTGCAAAGCCTGCCCCAGCGGCAAGGACAAGCACGCCCGCGAGCACAGGCCAAAGCCAATGCCGCCGCGACGAAGGGGGTGCAGCTGGGGTGTCCACAATGACAGGGACAACGGGCGGCTGCGCCGAATGCACTTCGGGAATCACTTCCGGCTCATGGTCGCGGCCGGGAAGAAATTCCGGGATATAAGAGCCGGGTGTGAGTTCAATCCGCAGCTCTGAAACGTGCGCGTCTTCGTGGTAATACTGCGCGATCCGTTTTCGAATCTCCGCGATGGTTACACGCACGATGGGATCGGAGGCGGTGTCATAGTCGCTGGGCCGTCCGAAGACATCAATACCCAGCGTGCGCTCTTTCAGTTGAGGGCCACGCCCCTCCAGCGTCTCTTCCACGATGTAACGGAGGAGCGTGGGGTACCGTTTGCTATTCCGGAAATGACTGGACTGCAGCAGACGTTCCAACTGCGCGCGGACACGGTCCTTCTCTTCAGAAGAGAGCGGCGAGATGGCATGAGGGGTGGGGGAACTGGCCATTAACTCTTTTCACTTCGAAACGTCGAGGGGAAGAATAGGCCTTTTATCCTGTCATTCGCAACCCTTAACCTCCTCTTAACCTTCCCTTTTGTCTCAAGCAGATACGGCGTTTTACGCCTCCGTTTATACCCGAAGGCACTGACCGGTTGTCTTCTTGCGTGCCTAGACTCCGTGGGTTGTTAAGAACCTCGTCTCCGCAGCAGCGAAATCTGTACGCCAAATCGCGTCTGCGGTCACCCCACGTAAGAGCCCACATGAAGGCAAAGGACAACTATGAACCGCAACAGCAGTAATTTCTGGATGAGCCGGTGGATGGCCCCCGCAAGCATTGCGCGGGCAGCCGTCGTACTTTCTGTATTAGGGGGTACTGGGCTGGCATACGCCCAGGTGACCACATCAGACATTATCGGCACCGTGACTGACGCGACAGGCGCCACTCTGCCGAATGCCACCGTGACGCTAAAGAGTCTTGCCACAAACCAAAGCCGCTCAGTAACGACCGACGCCAGCGGCAACTATACCTTTCCCCTGCTGCAGCCGGGACACTACAGCATTACCGTGACCAGCAATGGCTTTAAGTCGACCACCGTGGCCGACCTGGGCGTGGAAGCGGGTGACCGTGCCCGCTCGGACGTGAAGCTGCAACTGGGTGACGTGAACGAAACCGTGAGCGTGGAAGCGCAGACACCCCTACTGCAAAGCGAGAACGCCACGGTAAGCACCACCGTAACCTCACAAAGCGTGCAGGACCTGCCACTGAACGGTCGCAACTATGTTCAGTTGGTTCAGCTTGTGCCGGGAGCGAATGAAGGACCTGGCAACGGCCTGACCTCAGGGGCACGCCCGGATGATCGTCGGCAGAGCAGCTCCTTCAGCGTGAACGGTCAGGACGATACGCTGAACAACTTCATCATTGATGGCTTTGACAACAACGAACGCATCATCGGCACCAGCGGTGTGCGGCCGAACGTGGAAGGCATCCAGGAAATCAGCATTCAAACCAACAGCTATGCCCCTGAAGCCGGGCGCACGGCTGGTGGTGTGGTGAACATCGTCACCAAGAGCGGCTCAAACACCTTTCACGGCAGCGCGTATGAGTACTTCCGCAACGATATCTTCGATGCCCGCCAGGTACTGCAAACCACGGGCAGCAAGCCCGAGCTGCGGCAGAACCAGTTCGGCGCGTCCATCGGCGGCCGTATCTGGAGAGACAGGACGTTCTTCTTTGGCGACTATGAAGGTCTTCGGCAGGTGGTCGGTGTGACCTACCAGAGCACGGTGCCGACGATCGACGAGTACAACGCCATCAATGGAATTGGCGGTGCAACACCACAGCAACTGGTGACCAACGGCAATGGAACGGCGGGATACACAATCAACCCCATTGCGCTGAATTACCTTCGGCTGTTCCCTGCACCGACAAATTCCAGCCTGACGAACAATTACGTGATCAGCCCCAGCAAGACATCAAACAGCAACGTCTTCGATGTCCGTGTCGATCATCGCTTTAACCAGAACAATCTTTTCTTTGGCCGCTACACCTACAACAAGGTGAACAGCTTCATTCCACCGGCGCTGGGCACGGTAAACGGTCTGCAAATCTCGGGCGGACGGTATATCTTTGCCGGCCCCGCTACCAATGCAGCACAGATGTATGCATTCGATTACACGCACATCTTTAACCAGAACCTGCTGCTGGATCTGCGTGCGGGTTACACACGCATCAACAACCTGTCGTTGCCACTGAACTATGGCGCGAACGCGGATGACAAGGTGGGCTTTGGATCGAACATGAACTTCACGGCGCAGGCCAACGTTCTGACGCCGATCCAGTTCGGGCCATTCAGCGATATCGGTGACGGAGCGTACGTTCCGCTGCAGGACATCGACAACACCTTCCAATATTCGGGCACGTTGAACTGGACGAGGGGGAACCACAACCTGAAGTTTGGAGTCACCTATATCCGTCGCCAGGCACGCAACCTGCAGAGCGCATTCCCCGGCGGCCAGTACGGCTTCGGGCTCACGACAGATAACTGCGTCCCCGGCACCGGCTATAACAACACTGCCGGCGCCAGCGGATGCAACGCAACCGCAACCGCAAAGCAACGGCAGGATAACCAACTGGCCAGTTCGCTGGTGGGCGCGTTCACCTCATCCGGTCGCAACTACAACATCAACACGCCAGATTATCGTTCGTACGAACCCAGTGCCTTCATACAGGACAACTGGAAGGTCACGCCAAACCTGACGCTGATCTACGGTGTGCGGTATGACATCTTCACACCATTCACCGAAGCGCACGGCCACATTTCCAACTTTGACTTCACCCGTGCGCAGACACTCACCCCGAGCACCATCGGTTCGGCCCTGCTGGTACCGGGACAGAATGGTGTTGGCGGCACTGCAGGCATCAAGACGGACTACACCAACGTGGCGCCGCGCGTGGGCTTCTCCTTCTCTGCATTCCCCATGACGGTTGTCCGCGGCGGATATGGCATCAGCTACTTCCCGGGCAACTACACCTCAAACGCAAACCTGAAGAACGCTCCGTGGGTTTCTGTGTACGCTCCCACCTGCGTATCGACGCGCGCGTACCAAATCCAGACTGGCCCGGCGGGTATCGCACCGTCCGCTATCAATCCTGATTGCGCCACCGTTGGCGCAGTAGGCGACTTCTCCGCTGGCCTGCCACTGCCACAGCCGCAGACCATTAACAGCAACAGCCTGTCGTTCAATGCGGAAGACACCAACTTCCGCTCAGCGATGATTCAGCAATACAACCTGCAGGTGCAGCAGCAGTTTGGGGCCAACGTGCTGACGATTGGGTATGTGGGCAGCGTGGGACGCCATATGCCGCAGACCGTCAACGACATCAACCAGCCTCTGCCCGGCGACTCCGTTGCAAACCCGGCGTTGAACAGGCGGCCTCTGCAGGGCATTCTGCCGAACCTGGGACAGGTTGGCTACATGCTGAGCGAAGGCACCTTCAACTACAACGGCCTGCAGACGTCGTACCAGCGCCGCTTCGTGAAGGGCCTGGCCTTTGACGCGAACTATACATGGGCAAAGGCCATGAGCGACTACGTTGGCTTCTCACAGGAAGGCAACGAAGGCGCCTATAACGCTGATCCGCGCCGCATTGGGCAGATTGACTACGGCGTTGCGGAGAACGACATCCAGAACCGCTTTGCCTTGTCGCTGAACTATCAGTTCGCCGCAGGCCATGAGTTCCATGGCTTCAGCAAACTGGCGTTTGGCGGATGGCAGATGAACACCATCGCGGTGTGGCAATCCGGCAAGCCATTCTCCATCCTGAACGGTGGTGGCGGCGCCCTGGGTGCCTATCAGAACCGTGCCGTACCGCTAACCAATCCCGGAGCTGACCGGCCCAACCAAATCAAGGACGCTCGCCTGAGCCATCACACCATTGGTTCCAACGGGCTGTTCTTTGATCCCACAGCGTTTGTTCCACAGCCGCTGGGAACCATCGGAAACGTGCAGCGCAACTCGCTGTTCGGACCGCATTTCCGTCACGTGGATCTTTCACTGTTCAAGGATTTCCCTGTAACGGAACGCGTCAAGATGCAGTTCCGCGCGGAAGCCTTCAACATCTCCAACACGCCCAGCTACCAGATCACGCAGAACAGCGGCAATGTGCAGATTGGCAATCCGAACTTCGGTCAGGTGACGGCAGTGGATTCCAACTACACGCCGCGTCTGTATCAATTTGCGCTGAAGTTCAACTTTTAACCGCAGTACGGTTTCTTGATCCGTATTGGATAGCAAGAACACATAGAAGCAATGCCTCCAGCCGGACAGCCTTATCGCTGTCCGGCTTTTTTTGTTTGGAGGCAATGTAAGGATTTTGAATATGCAGGCGGACCTGTAAGCCGGATTCTGTCCACGCACCATCTTTGCTCTCGCTCGGACTTCTGCGCTGAACGATCATTCCTCTAGGCCGCGCATTACTGCGGGGCTCCAGCAACCTACCCGCGAGTCTGGCGCACCGGGCCGGCACGCATCACGCACGCGAACGTGCGATCTTCCCGCCTATTTGGTCTTGCTCCGTGTGGGGTTTACCATGCCGTCTGCATTACTGCCGACGCGGTGCGCTCTTACCGCACCTTTTCACCCTTACCGCGATTTCTCACGGCGGTATATTCTCTGTGGCACTGGCCGTCTCGTCGCCTTCAAGCGCCGATCCCGGGCGTTACCCGGCACACTGCCCCTTGGAGTCCGGACTTTCCTCCCCTGCTGCAACAAACGTGCGTGCAGCAGCAGCGATCGTTCGATCCACCTGCATTCACTTCAGTGTACGCTGCTTTTCGCTGATAAACGCTCTCGCTTATGTTCAGCGTGAGGTGGTTCTACTACCGGGCAAGGTCGATAGAAAGCGGGATTTCGCGATCCAGCTTGCGGTCGAATTTGCTCATCTCCTGCGTTTTGGAACGCTGGCCGCGGAAGGTGGCCCAAACGCGGTAATCGGCATCGGAACGCAGGTTGCGGAAGTGATAGGTTCCGCGTTCGTCTGTGACGTAGCTCTGGATGACGAGCGTGTCTTCCGCCTCAATCTGCACTACGGCGCCGCGCAGCGGTTCTCTTCCACCGTCGGTCACAGATCCGCTGACGCTGCGCAGGGGATTGCGTGTCATCTGGGCCGAAATTCTGGTGGCCCCGGCCAGGAATGTTGTCAGGATGAAGACAAAGAGGGCGACGCTACGCATGAGCCTGCGACGAGCAACGGGTTGAAAGGCCATGCAGCAACACCTCGACACCGGAACGTTGACTTAAAAGTATCGCGGCGATGCGGCAGCGGCGAAGACAGACTTACTCATGCAAGTGTGACGCGATTTGCAGGGTCAGGGGAACGTCGATCATGCGCCGTACCGTCCTCGGCAACAGAAATTCGGGAGGGTGGGGGCGTGTTTGGAAAATTTTTATTGCCCGAGGTTGCCGTTTTGGGCACCAGAAAGCCGTATGTCTGCACCAGAACAGGTGCAGGGTGCGATGAACGACACCTCTTGTAAATTCATGGACTCGCTCCGGCTATCCCCGTTCCCCTATAATCGTCTTTCAGTCATACGGGATTGCGGGCCGTGCGAAAGGGAGCCGCGGGCCGCCGTGTGTATCCGAGTTTCATGGGCAGTGAGGGTGTTGTTATCAAAACCGTAGAACAGGGCGTGGCAAACGTCCCAGAGCATCAGCCAAGACAAGAGCGGTTCTCCTCACTTCATCGTTTGATCGGAGTTGGTCGCGCCATCGGCAGCCGTGGAACCACCGGGCTGGCAGCCGCCGCAGTGTTGCTTTGCGGCACCGCGACATCAGGAATCGCCATGGCACAGGCAGCGCCCGCTCCTGCTGCATCTGCAGGCACGGGAGAAGTTCTGTGCGCACCGCAGGTGATCGGCAACCGGCGCTATCCCAAGGAATCGATCATTGCGCGTCTGTTCTCGCGCCAGGGTTCGCAGTATGACCCGGCGACGGTGGAGCGCGATTTCAATTCGCTGTGGAACTCCGGCTTCTTTGAGTCCGTGCAGATTGAAAAAGCCGAAGGCAATGGCTGCACCCAGCTGATTGTCTATGTGCGCGAAAAGCCCACCATTGGCGAAATCAATTACAAGGGCCTGAACGCGGTCACCGTCTCTGACGTGCTGGATCGCGACAAGAAGGCCAAGGTTGGCGTATCTGTCGAAAGCCAGTACGACCCAACCAAGATCAAGCGCAAGGAAGTTGTGCTGAAGCAGTTGCTGGCCGAGCACGGCCACCAGTTTGCTACCGTGCGCACGGAAGTAAAGACGATTCCGCCGGCACGTGTTGCGGTCACCTTCATTGTGAAGGAAGGCCCCACGGTGAAGGTGGGCAAGATCGGCTTCAAGGGCAACGAGCGCATCAACAGCCGCACACTGCGCGCGGCGATGAAGAACTCCAAGCCCATCGGCATTCCGCACTCCATCATCCTGGAAGACCTGTTCGCGCGCACGTTTGACGCGACCAAGCTGGATGAGGACGTGGAACGTGTCCGCATGGTGTACCGCGAGCGCGGCTACTTTAAGGTGCAGCCGGGCGAACCGCTGACCAAGGTACGCGACAGCGGCGGATTCAACATCTTCACGATGCATCCGACGCACGGCAAGCGCATTGACATTGAAGTTCCGCTGGAAGAAGGCTCGCGCTACAAGCTGGAAGCCATCAAGTTCACCGGTTACGACAAGACCGTTGTCAATGCAGCAGCGCTGCGTGCCCAGTTTGCGGAGAAGGATGGCGAGTATTTCAACGCCACACTCTTCGGCAAGGGTCTGGAAAACCTGCGTAAGGCATACGGATCGCTTGGCTTCATCAACATGGCCGCCGTTCCCACGCCGACCTTCGATGAGCAGAAGAAGACCATCACACTGACCATCGACATTGATGCCGGTAAGCGCTTCTACGTGTCGCGCATTGAGTTCAGCGGCAACACCATCACGCGTGACCGCGTGATCCGCCGCGAACTGATGCTGGAAGAAGGTCAGCAGTACAACAACCAGGCATGGGAAAACTCCATCCTGCGTTTGAACCAGCTGAACTACTTCGAAACACTGAAGGCCGACCAGGACAGCGAAACCCGTACCAACAACGACGAAGGCACTGTTGACCTGCTGCTAAAGCTGAAGGAGAAGGGTAAGAACTCCATCGGCTTGAACGGCGGTCTGTCCGGCCTGAGCGGTTCGTTCATCGGTTTGAACTACGAAACGAACAACTTCCTTGGTCTGGGTGAAACGCTCTCGGTCGTAGCAAACATCGGCGATCTGTCGCGTAACCTGACCTTCGGCTTTACGGAGCCGTACCTGCGTAACAAGCCAATCTCCGTCGGATTCCAGGTCTTCGCGCAGAAGTATGACTACAACCCGGCGAAGAGCTATGCCGCAGCGGGTGCAAGCCAGAACCTGAGCAACGCACAGCAATCGCTGCTGACGAACTACAACCAGTCCAGCACCGGTCTGACGCTGTCCGCGTCTACGCCGCTGCGCCATGTGTTCAAGCATGCGGTTGGCATCACGCGTGTGGGTGTTTCCTACGCGCTGACGCGGTCGAACATCACCACCTTCAACGAGAACACCCGCAACGTGTTTGAAACGCTGAACTATCGCAGCGGTCTGCAGACATCGAATGCGCTGGGTGGCATCATCTCGTCGGTCATTACGCCTTCGTTCACCTATTCCTCAGTGGATCGTGCGGCAGGTCCGCACTCTGGACGCGACTTCAACCTGGCTATCCAGGTGGCAGGCGCGGGCGGTAACGTGAAGTACTTCCAGCCTGTAGCGGCATTCCGCCAGTTCTACCCGATGAAGGGTCTCCGGATTAACCGCGAAGGCCACAATGTTCTGGGTATGCGCGCTCAGTTGTCGCATACAGAGGGCTTCGGCGGACAGGTAGCACCTCCGTTTAACCGTGTGTACGGTGGCGGTGAAAGCGATATCCGTGGCTTCGATGTCCGTTCTGCATCACCCTATGTGTTTATTCCGACCAAGGTGATGTTTAACCTGACGAATCCGGATGGTTCGACGGTTCCACGTGATCCTTCGAACAACACTCTGGGTAACGCGCAGATTCCGTTGCCAATCTACCGCCTGGCAACGGTGGGTGGCGATACGTCGTTCACGGGCAATATCGAATACCGTATCCCGATCGTTTCGCAGGTCACGTTCGCGTTCTTCACGGACTTCAACATGACCTTCAACGCGCTGCCGAGCCAGTTGCAGCAGAGCGTTCTGGGTGCGGCTTCGCTGAGCAGCCCGCTGTATGGCTGCAGCGACTTCGTCAACGGCGCCTGCACCGGCGGCAAGCAGCTGACGTTCCCCACGCGTCTGGGAACAGCGCCGGGAACGAACTACGTGCCGCGTATGTCGAACGGTGTGGAGTTGCAGGTGGTTCTGCCGATCGTGAATGCACCGTTCCGCCTGTTCTACGCGTATAACCCGCTGCGCCTGTATGAGACGCTGCCGCAGAAGCTGGCGGTGGATTCCACCACCTTTGCAGGCTTCTTCCCGAACACGGCAGCCGGTCGCTATACCTACGCACAGGCACTGCAGTTCTACGGTGCGGATTACATCCTGCGTGAACCGCGTAAGACACTCCGCTTGAGCGTCAGCACAACGTTCTAAAACAACAGAAACAAGACACCACAAAGGGGATGCGATGGTCGCATCCCCTTCGTTCTTGCTGTCGCAGAGAGATCGGACCGCGTGCTATCGTGATCGACGCCTCTTTCCGGGAGTCTTCTATGTCACTGAAGCATTTTGCGACGGCATGTGCTGTCGTCCTCTGCCTCTTCTTTTCTTGCAGCTTCGTGTTGGCACAGAATGCGCCGACCGTGAGAACAGCGCAGGGAGAAGCGAAAGGCAAATGGATTCGCAACGGTTCGCAGAAGGCATTTCTTGGACTTCCGTATGCAGCGCCTCCCGTGGGCGACCTGCGGTGGAAGGCACCGCAACCCCCGGTGCGCTGGAGCGGCGTGCGCGATGCGACGAAGTTTGGCGCTCGTTGCGAACAGTGGCACGTATGGGATGACTACATCTTTCAGGATGCAGGACCGTCAGAAGATTGCCTGTTTCTGAATGTGTACTCGCCCGCTAAGGCAAAGGCCACCAGCAAGCTGCCAGTGATGGTGTGGATCCACGGTGGAGGTTTCATTGCCGGTGCTGGATCTGAACCGCGGTACTCCGATTCGCCCCTGGTAGACCGCGGGGGCGTACTCGTCACCCTCAACTACCGGCTGGGTGTCTTTGGTTTTCTTGCGACGAGTGACCTGGCAAGGGAGAACGGTGGCCACGCTGGGAACTATGGCTTGATGGACATGGTGGCAGCCCTGCAGTGGGTGAGGGCCAACATTGGAGCGTTTGGTGGCGATGCCAACAATGTGACGATCTTTGGTGAGAGTGCGGGTTCGTTTGCTGTAAGTGCGCTGACTGTCGCGCCGAGCGCGCACGGTCTATTTCACAAACTGATTGGCGAGAGTGGCGCGCTGTTTAACGGTGCCATCCCCATGGGAACCATGGATCAACGCGGCAAGCACGATCAGGCATGGGCAGATGCAACGGGAGCGAAAACTCTTGCGGAGCTTCGCGCCATGCCGGCAGACAAAGTTCTGGACGCTGTCAAAAACAGTAAGGGTGCGGGCTTCTCTCCTGTGCAGGATGGGGTGTTCCTTCCGGAGTCTCTGCAGGACGCCTATGCTGCGGGCCATCAGGCGCATGTGCCTGCCATCATTGGCTGGAATCACGATGAACGCACGGGCACTGTAAGCAAGGACATGACTGCAGCAAAGTGGAAGGCCTATGCGAAGGAACACTATGGCACGCGTGCAGATGAATTTCTGAAAGCCTTCCCCGGCAATACCGACGAACAGGCCGTGCGTTCTGCCGATGATCTGACGACGGCACAGTTTATTGCGCTGGCGCCCTGGAAGTGGGCAGAGGCGGATGTGGCAACCGGCAAGGTGCCCGTCTACCGCTATCGCTTTGATCAGCTCTCGCCGACTGAGCGGCTTCATCCGCTGCCGAGAGCCTTCCATTCCGCCGAATTGGAATACGTGTTCGGAACGCTGGATGTACGGCAGGGCGCAACGTGGACGCCCGAAGCACACACGCTCAGCACGCAGATGATGGACTACTGGACGAACTTTGCCAAGACAGGCGATCCCAATGGAGCCGGTTTGCCGAAGTGGCCTCGGTATGACAAGGAGAAGGCTGTCATTCATCTCGACAGCACGATTACCGCCGGTCCAGATGCCACTCGCGCAGAGTTTGAATTTCTGACGAGCGCGGAAGCGAAGCACTGAAACAGTGTTCTACAAAGCAAAAGGGATGCGATGATCGCATCCCTTTTTTGCATGTGGTGTTTGTTAGGCTGCGCGGCCTGCATCCAGCGCGGTGAGAAGTGCGTCGCTGAACTCGTCCAGTGTCTTTTGCGACATGGACGTGTTGTTCAGTACAACGACCGTTCCTTTGCCATCCAAACGATGGCCTAACACCGAGCGATAGCCGGAGGTATTGCCCGTGTCCCATGCGGCTTTCACCTTCTGCGAACCGATGGCGACCTCGCGAATGCGACCTCCCAAGGCATAACCTGCCGAAGGCACAAGGATGGTGGTGAGCGCCTGCAGCGACGACGGCGCAAGGAACGGTGTGCCAAAGATGCGTTGCGCGGCACGCATCAGGTCTGGTGCATTGCTGTAATAGCCACCGGCTGCAGCCACATAAAGCTGCCGTTGTGCTGGCTTGCGCATGTACGGCGCTGCATCCGTGTAAGGGACAGCGACCTTGTTATCCGGACGCGATGTTGTTGCGGTGAGACCCAACGGCGTCAGCGTTGTGTTTCGCACCACGGTCTCAAAGTCTCTGCCTGCGACGGCTTCGACGATAGCCAACACGACGATCCAGTTGGAGAGCGAATAGTCGAAGCGCTCGCCGGGAGCAAAGATCAGATCGCCTTCTGCATACCGCTTCACCGCTTCTGCCGTTGGTAAAGGCTGATCCATGATGGTGGGATCGGCCTTCCATGCAGGTGAAAACTGGTTTGGCAGGCCACTGTCGTTGGCCAGTAGATGACGCAGTGTCAGGCGGCTGCCGGTGTCTTTGCGATAGTTCGGAAGATATGTAGTGATGGGTTGGTCCAATGACAACAAGCCGCGCTCTACCAGCTTCAATACGGTTACAGCCGTCAACATTTTTGAAATTGAGGCGATGCCAAAGACCGTGTCGATCTTCATCGGTGTCTTCGCTTCCATGTCTGCGAAGCCGATGGTGCGCGAGAAGGCAATTTTGCCGTCACGGGCCAGCGCCACCACGCCCTGAAAGTTGTGCTGGCGCACATAATCGTCAATTACCGCGGATGCGGTGGACGCTTGCGCACAGAGCAGGCGAGGCGCAATGGTAGCTGACAACGCGCCTACGCCAAGCTGGCGAAGAAAATGGCGGCGAGTCGGAATGGAGAGAGCGTTCATACTGCTCTATACGCATTCCGGCTCGTCGCCGATGGTGATTTAGTCCAGCAAAGACGCCGGAGTTTAACGATTGACCAGCGCCTGGAAGCTGGCGGGGTAGCGGTCGCCCTGAACGTCGATAGCGGCGAGTGCGCTCTCAATCTGGCTGAGATCGGCTGTGGTGAGTTCTACGCTGGCTGCGCCCAGATTTTCCTGCAGCCGCGAAATCTTCGTGGTGCCAGGAATGGGGACGATCCAGGGCTTCTGCGCCAGCAGCCAAGCCAGAGCGATCTGCGCGCGGGTGACGCCCTTTTCGTCAGCAAGCGTACCCAACGTGTCCACAAGCTTTTGATTGGCCTTGCGGTTTTCTTCGCTGAAGCGTGGAACGATCTTGCGGAAGTCGCCGTCTGGGAACTGTTGTTCCTGCGAGATGGCTCCGGTGAGGAAGCCCTTGCCCAGCGGGCTGAAGGGCACAAAGCCGATGCCGAGTTCTTCCAGTGTGGGCAGGATTTCTTTCTCCGGCTCGCGCCACCACAGGGAGTATTCGCTCTGCAACGCTGTGACCGGTTGCACGGCGTGTGCCTTGCGGATGACGGCAGCGCCCGCCTCAGACATGCCGAAGTGCAGCACTTTGCCTGTGGCGATGAGCTCTTTCACTGTGCCTGCAACGTCTTCGATGGGAACGTTGGGGTCAACGCGATGCTGATAAAGCAGATCAATGCGGTCTGTACGAAGACGCTTCAGTGCCGCATCGACGTATGCGCGGATGTTCTCTGGTCGGCTATCCGTTCCGGCCGTGGAGACGCCGCCCTTGAAGCCGAATTTGCTGGCGATGACGACCTTGTCGCGGACGGATTCAAGAGCTTCGCCCACGAGTTCTTCATTGGCGAATGGTCCATAGGCTTCTGCTGTATCGAAGAAAGTGACGCCGCTGTCATACGCCGTGCGCAGGACATGGATGGCTTCTTTCTTGTCAGTTGCCGGGCCAAGACCGAAGCTGAGGCCCATGCAGCCGTAGCCTAGCGCCGAGACCTGCAGGTTGTTACCAAGTGTGCGTGTTTGCATGAAGGGACTCCGTGTTCGCGGTAGAGGGTTAGATGTGTTTCGGTTCGGCCGCGCCGCCTTGCGGCGAACCCATGAACTGATGCTAGGCCTGTGAAGTTATGAGATAAATAGGGTAAATATGGATAGACTTATGCTGAATATTCATGAATCATGCCGGATGAATTAAACGATCTCGCAGCCTTTGCGGCAGTGGCCGAAGAACGAAGCTTTACGCTGGCGGCGGCTCGGCTCGGCGTTTCGCAATCGGCCCTGAGCCACCGCATGCGTGGGCTGGAGCAGAGACTGGGTGTGCAGTTGCTGGCGAGGACGACACGCAGCGTGTCGACCACCGCTGCAGGAGCGGCGCTGCTGCAGGAGTTGGCTCCAGCGCTGGAACGCATTGAGCAGTCGCTGATGAAGGCGCGGCGGCAACAGCAGCGGCCTGCGGGGCGGATTCGGCTGGTGTTGTCACGCACTGCGGCGCACCTGGTGTTGATGCCGAAGCTGCGCGCATTTGTGCAGGCGTATCCAGAGATTGTGCTGGACATCACCACATCGAACGATCCCGTGGACCTGGTGGCGGGCGAGTATGACGCAGGCATACAGATTGGCGAGTTCATTCAGCGCGACATGATTGCCGTGCGCGTTACGGACGACATGCGGCTAGCGGTAGTTGGATCCGCGGAGTACTTCGAGAGCCATCCTCTGCCGCGCACGCCTCGGGACTTAAAAGACCACGTCTGCCTTGGCTTTCGGTTTCGCAGTGGTATCTATCGTTGGGAGTTTGAGAAGGGACGACGTGCGCTTACGGTGCAACCACAAGGACCGCTGGTATTTGACGAGCCAGACATGTTGATCCAGGCGGTGGAAGCCGGCGTGGGCATTGGTATGGCGATGGAAGCGACCGTGCAGGAACGCATTACCAGCGGCGCGCTGGTGCAGGTATTGCGCGACTGGTGCCCGGTGTTTCCCGGTTTCTTTTTGTATTATCCCAGCCGTCGCCATCAGCCTGCGGCGCTGGCGGCGTTGATCCGCAGCCTTCGCATGTCTGCGTAGATCGCGCTTTATTCTTTGCCGTCGCGGAAATACGTGAACAGTGTGTTCAGTGCCTCTGATTTTGTGGGGTGCGCAAAGATGCCGTCGCGCAACGCTGTGTACGGCATGCCGCCCATCATGGCGATCTGCAACTGCGCGGCGACTTCTCCACCATCCACGCCGAGGATTGTTGCGCCGAGAATCAGCTTCGTTTGCGGATCGACGAGCGCCTTCATCATGCCGCGTGGTTCGTCCATTTCAAGCGCACGCGCCATCCACTTCATGGGGATGGAGGCCACGCGCACTTCTCTGCCCTGCTTCTTCGCATCGGTTTCGTTCAGGCCGAAGCGCGCGAGTTCTGGGTCAGTGAACATGCAATAGGTAAGCAAACGATCTTTGATGGAAGCATTGCCGCCTTGCAGCAGATTGGTGCGCAGGATGCGGAAGTCGTCATAGGAAATATGCGTGAACGCGGGGCCACCTTTGACGTCACCCATGGCCCAGATGTTTTTTGCGGATGTCTCCAGACGGTCGTTCACTTCAATGTGACCGGACTTATTCTGCTTCACGCCGACGCGCTCCAGGTGCAGCGGCTCGACATTTGGTGTACGACCGGTGGCAACGAGAAGGTGCGTTCCTTGCAGCGTGACGGGGCCATCGTCAGTGGAGAGTTCCAGAGTAATGTCGTCTGCCGATCCGGAAGCACGCGTGATGGCAGAGCAGGTGAGGATCTGAAGGCCGTCTTCCGTGAGGATGTCGCGAAGGCATTTGGCAATGTCTTCGTCCTCATGCTGTGCGATGCGTTCGCCGCGTTCGATGACCGTGACCTGAGAGCCGAAGCGAAGGTACATCTGCGCAAACTCAAGCGCGATATAACCCGCACCCAGCACCAGCAGATGTTGCGGCACCTCTTTCAGCTCAAGCATGGAGGTGCTGTCGAGGATGGGCAGGCTGGTGAGGCCTTCCACATTGTCAGGAATATGTGGACGCTCGCCGGTGTTCAGGAAGACACGGCTGGCCGTGATGGTTTCTGCACCGCCTTCATTTAGGGCAACGTCGATGCGATACGTGCCATCGCCGGGTTGCTGTTGTGAGAACGAGGCCTGCCCCATGAGTAGCGTACTGTTTTCGGTAGTCTCCAGTGACTTTGCAATGTTGTTGCGCGAAGCCATCAGGATGGCCTGCTTGCGCTCGTAGACCTTTTCAAGATCCATGGTGATGTTGCCGGTGTGGACTCCGAAGTCCGCACCACGGCGCGCGAGATAGGCGACACGCGCGGAGGCATCAACGGTCTTGGAAGGTGTGCAGCCATCGTTGACGCAGGTACCACCGGGATAGCGGCGCTCAATGACCGCGGTCTGCCAGCCATATTTTGCCGTGGCCTTTGCGAATGGGTTGCCGCCCTGCCCGGAACCGATGATCACCGCATCAAAATGCCGCTCTGCCATGTGTGGAGTTCTCCCGCGTATTTGGATGCAGGATACGCCGTGACTGCTTGCGGCAGTGAGTAGGACATGAGTTTTTTCTTAGACACGAAGCGGGTCATCCTTGTCCACGCGAAGCCTGTACGAAACGAAGTTCGTCATCCTGAGCGAAGCCGAAGGACCTGCAT
>NZ_JAEDXV010000047.1:0-17603 GCF_036877645.1 Terriglobus sp. ADX1 | reverse complement strand
GGCGCGCCAGCAACAAATGTTGTATTGGGTTGACCAAGCTCTGTGTGGTTGAGTGCGTTATATGCCTCAACTCGGAATTCGAGTCTCGCACCATGCGTTAATGACGTCGTCTTTAAGACGGACATGTCAAAGTTCGTTTGCGACGGATCGCGCGCAGGAGCATATGCACGGGGTGCATTGCCAAATGTGTAGTCGGCCGGATTCACAAACGCTGCGGTATTGAACCACTTGGCACGAGAAGGATTCGCCAGTTTCACGCTTACGCCGGGTAGGATGTTTGGTCGCGTGGCAATGCCTTGGTTGTTGGTTCCGGAGATCACAGGGGGCGTCCAGATTCTGTTTCATGATCACACTGAACTGGAAGCCACCCAGTAAGCGGTCGATAGCAGAACTGCCAGAGAGAAACTTCTTGCCGGGTCCAAATGGTAGATCGTACAGGCCGGAGATTGTGACGCGATGGGTTACATCCTGTACATCCACGCTATAGTCGCCTGAAGGATCGCGCCAGTTCTGCGGGCCGTTTACAGAGTTCGTAGCCGCTCCGGGTAAGTTCAGCAGTAGATCGAAGATGGGAACATCCATTAACTTGCCGTATGTGCAGGACCCAATAATCTGCAGACCATTTGTGGCACGGCGTGTTGCAGTTACATACAGATAGTTGCCGTTGTATGACTGCGTGCGTGCATAGCTTTGATACACGCCGGAGTAATAGGGGAAGGGCTTCAGCAGAGTCGCGCGCGTGATGGTGGCGGCGCCAGGCGACCCCGGTACCATGCCTGCATACGGATTCGCCACGCTGGTATTCAGATAACTTGTGCCAAGGCTGAAGTATTTGGGATCCAGAGTGTTTTGATTAATGGTGTAGCTGTACGGAAAGTGACGACCATGGTTGCCGAGGTACGTCGCTTCCAACACCGTCGAAAAGGCAATTCACGCGAGATAGATAAAGTGTACTGCTGCGATGAAGGATCCTTTGCAACGGGCTGCACCACGTCCACAGCATTTCCTAAGAACGCGGTCTGGCCACCTGCAGCGTCGCGCTTCGCTGGGAAAATCGGCGGTTGTATATGCAAACAGAAGCGGCAGGCAGCATCGAGGAAGAGGTAAATGCCCTCCTGGCTGACGACGCCCGCTGGCAACTGGTACAGCGCATCGTACGCAGCCGGACCCTGCAACGCGCCTCGCACCTGAAGAAAATCCTTCTTCTTGTCGCAGAAAGCTCTCTGCTTCAGCCCGATACGCTCGTACGTGAGCAGGACATCGCACAGCGAGCGCTTGGTCGCAAAGATAACTTTGACCCGGCCTATGACACCAATCGTCCGGGTGCAGATCGGGCATCTCCGGCAAAAACTTCAGAATTACTTTGACACCGAAGGCGTCTCCGAATCGCTCCGCCTCACCCTGCCGCGGGGTAGCTATCGAACACTTTTCGAAGAGGCGGGCATGGCCCCACAGCAGTTGAAGAGGCGACTCCCGTCACCACGGAATCCGTTCTTGCGGAACCGCCTCCGTCGCCTGTAGAAAGCGGCCCCGTTGTTTGGCATAAGCTTCAGCTAGCGTCAATTTTGTCTGCGCCATCGCAGGGTCATTATTCTGGTGGCGATCGCATCGCGTGGCTGCAATGGAAGGCTCTTCCATCGTCAACAGAATGTTTCCCTATGTGGCCAAAGGTGGCAAAGTGTCTGTCGTTTTGCCGGATACTTCACTTCTTCTAATTCAGAAGACTTTCTACACAGACATTCCGGTGGAAGTTACAGCCAGACTGGCAACCGAGCAGCCGTTGGTTCACAAGCGGAGGACCAGAAGTTCAACCGGCTACTCTCACGGCTGGGGCGCGTCCGCACCACCACTCTGGATGAGGCGTCGGTGGGTACAGACTTTCTGCAGGCACTAACCCGCGCAGGCATGCAGGCCGAACTTCGTTATGCCCGGGATTTGCATATTCGCGACTTCGGCCAGGGCAGCTATATATTGATTGGCAATCAGCGCAGCGATCCCTGGGTTTCGCTCTTTGCCGCCCGCAGCTATTTTCAGTACACAGGCAAACCTGCCGGGCATAGTTACGCCTTTCACAATGTTAATCCCCTGAAAGGTGAACAGGCTGAGTACGCGCCCTTGGAAGGAGAAGTGGAAAGCGTCAACTATGCAGACATAACTCTGACGCCCAACCTCACGGACAGCGGATACGTGCTTACCATCGTCCGTTCAGATGTTCCCGCCAACGAAGCCGCAGCTCGATTCCTGATGGGAGATGAGTTGCCGCAGGACCTTCAGGCGATTCTGAAAAAACAAAGCCTTCGTAGCTTTGAGATACTGCTTCGGGGCCACCATCTCCACGGCGAATCAAATGACAAACTGGCCATCATGGCCTACCGTGCTTCTAGTCGCTAGGGCGTTTTCCCGGTGTGCAGTTCGGATCTTCAATGCATGCTTCATTATGCTGCTTTGGTCGGTGGAGGGAATCCCGCTGCCTCAGTTACAGTTTGCAAAGCAAAGGGCGCGCACAGGGTTAGGGTTGTCCTTTTCCTCCACCCGCACCGTAGATGTTGCCGGTGGTGTAGCTCGCATCGTTTGCGGCAAGCTGTACGTATATGGAAGCTAGTTCGGCGGCCTGCCCAGCTAGAGTCTGAGGCCCGTTTGCAACCCTTGGACGCGTGAATTGGACTGCTTCCTCTACACGAGTCGGCTCAGGAACGGGCTTTGAAGAGAGAGCGAAGCATGTGTGGTGATCGGTTTGCGTATGCCAATTCCGCAGGAACGACCAGTTCAATCGTCGTCCCCATCTGCGGCGAGCTTTTCAGCATACTTCGAGCGCCCAGTCTCTTTGCGCGGTCACGCATCGTACGCAGACCCCAGTGACCTGCGCGAAATCCTTTCGCTAAAATCGTTTCTTCAATTCCGATTCCGTCGTCATGCACTGTGAGCCGCAGGTCCCTTGGACTTAGTCGAAGAACAAGGGAGATTTGTGTTGCTTCGGCGTGGCGAAATGCGTTGGTTAGCGCTTCACGGCCAAAGCTGAGGATCTCTTCGCAGACGGCAGCGTTGAGCTCACGCTGGACGCCTTGAAATTCCACCGAGAACTGGGTCGGGTGGAGCAACTGTAATTCCGTGCCAATCTCTCGGAGCGACTCAAGCAACGCGTTTGGCGGATGTTCCTGGCCATGGAGAGTAGAGATTAGCCTGCGGCCCTCGAGCAGGACCTGATCTGACTGAACAAGTGTCGATTCGAGCCTGGCTCGCGCAGGGTCGTCCGTTCGGATTTCGCTTGCGACCGTCTGGAATTTGAGCATCAAGCCCTGAACGCTCTGCAGGAAAGTATCGTGCAGGTCCTGCGCAATGCGTTCGCGTTCCGACATGCGTTCTAAGAGCAACGCGTTGGAGCGCTGAAGAATGATCTTCAAACGCAGCCTATACAGAAACCATAGCGATAATGCAGAAATGCATAGAAGCAATGCGCGGAACCACCCTGTTTGGTAAAACGCTGGAGTCACTAGAAAAGTCAGAGGCTGGCTCGCGGTACTGCATACACCTTGTGCGTTGCACGAGATAACTTGGAAGACATATGTGCCTGGCCCAAGGTTGGAATAGATCGCCTGCTTCCTAAGTCCAGCGTCCTGCCAGTCTGTGTCCCAATGATCCAGACGGTACCTGTAACGCATTTGCTGGTTGAGACGAAGGCTCGGGGCAGTGTAGTCGATCTGGAGAGAGTGAAGCTTTGAATGAAATGTAGGTAGGTCTTTCGTCGAGTAGCTTTTCCCATCCGCTTGAAATGACTTGATGATTGTGGAAGGTGGAATGGGATTCGGCGCAAGCGCGCGAGGATCGACTCTCACCGCGCCACCGTGCACAGCAAACCAAAGACCACCCTTTTCGTCGCGAACTGAAGTCGGTTGATAAGCCGGGGGCGATGGTCCTACAAGGGGTTGTGGCAGTTCGCTGTTTGGCGCGACAAGATCGAAGCGAATACTGTTGCATGACGTCGAGATGCAATGTGCAAGGTCGTTACCCGAGATGTGGATGATCCCGTTGACTGTGCTGATCCATGCTCCATCTTTGGGTGTGAACAGGATGTCGAAGACTGACGAAAACGCTTCATCGTGGCTGCCAACGAGCCGTTTGAAACGATGGCCGTCAAAGTATGCAAGCCCTTGGGTACCTCCCACGAGTAGCTTGGAACCTTGTCCGGTGATCACATTCGGATGTCCCAGGGCGAGTTCGTCAACTGATGAATAGGTAGTTGCCTTTCCATTCTCAATCCGACTTACGAGTCTTCGAGCATCGTAGACAAGCCATAGTCGATCCGTGTCGTCCACATATGCGTTTGTCGCCGCTATGTCTGGTTCGGCTCCAGGGACGGGCACGAAGCTCCATGTTCCGGATACATAGCGATATTCGCCATGACCACCAATGGAAAGCCACACGACTCCTTTACGATCTTCCGCGATGGAGTAAACATTTCCATCTTGAAGTTCGTGAGGGCGTGGAATTTCTGTGAGATTACCGGACGACCATCGGAACAGCTTCTTATGTGTGAAGAGCCATACGTTCCCTCGATTGCTTCGTGTTGCTGCCAGCACTGGTTGATCTATCAGTGATCGAAGTTCAACTGGAAACCTGTCGTCGACTTGTAAAGGCAAGGGAAGCGTTACGGGAGTGAACCACGGTTTGCCGTTGTCTCCCGGAAGGAGATGCACTTCGTCCGTACCTAGTTCGCGCCAGTCCATGTTCCACGAACGAAACCGGTCCAGCCCACCTTTCGTTCCAACCCAGATATCTCCGTCACTATCTTCCAAGAAAGTCGAACATAAACGACCGGAAAGTCCTTCCGCTGGACCAAACGATTCCGCCACACGAGCCGTATCAGATACGGCAGAGAGTGCGGTGTCCGCAAGATAACGCGCGCCAAGAGTTTCGGTCGCAAACCATAGTCCTCCGCTCCGTGGCGTAAGCACTGCCCACGAGCCGATAGGAATCTTGATACCGGATCGATGACAGGTGCCGCTTTCCAAAGGTGTGCAAAAAGACTGTACGGTGTCCGTGTTTCCGTCAGAGGCCCACAGAACGCCATCAGCCGATTGAGCGATTGCAACGATCCATGCGCCCTTGAACCCACCATCCTGAAAACGATGAGCGTGTGCAGGAAGATAGACAAGTCGTTCGCTGGTGCCCACCCACAATGTGCCCTGCCGATCGACGAATAGACCCGACGCGGAGCGCTCTGGATAGTTCCAGTCGTACCGTATTTTCTGCCATCTGGAGCCATCAAAACGCGCAAGACTACCGGTAGCCGCGGCCCAAATCGCTCCATCGGGTGTACGGGCCAAGGCTCTTGTGCTGCCGTAAGGGAAGTTCTGGTGCTCGTCGTATGCAGTTGATACGCCCGATGTGATGTGAGCAACGGCTCCATGTTCAAAACCAACCCACAGGCTGCCATCGTCGACAACGAGCAGGGAAGTTACCGCAACGTCCGGCAGTACGCCACGCTCTGGCTTATAGTTCTCGAAGCTGGTTCCATCGAAGCGGTACAGGCCCTGTGAGGTGCCGACCCAGAGGAAACCATCTTTGGTTTGCGCAAGCGCTCTCACCTCGCCATACAGGCCGTCCTTGAACGTGAAGCTGGTGTGATGCAGTTGATGCATTGTTGCAGCAGGCAGAACGGATTGAGCGTGGAGCGCGATCAGGCTCGACACCAGAAGTACTAAGAGCCGGCATCGAAACATCGACATCATCAAGCATCCAAAAATCCGCGCTGCATTCCAATCATGACAGCGTGTGTGCGATCATTCGCGTTCAGCTTGGACAGAATGTTCTTCAAGTGGTTCTTTACCGTGTGCTCGGAGATATGGAGACTTGCCCCAATGCTTTTGTTGGAATTGCCCTCTGCAACGCCCCGCAGAATCTCAAGTTCACGAGAGGTGAGTCTGTCTTCGCCCGCGTGTTCGGCGAGCATCTGCGCAATTTCAGGGGGGATCCTGCGTTTTCCGGCATGAACTGTTCGAATGGTGTCGAGCAATTCCGTCCGCAGCATCGTTTTCAGAAGGTAAGCTGAGGCGCCGGCTTCGAATGCGCGAGCTGCGTGTATGTCACCACAGGAATTTGTGAGCACAATGATGCGTGCCTTCGGGATTTCGGCGCGGATGAGTTTGATGGCATCCAGGCCATTCATCTGGGGCATCCGGATATCCATCAGTATGACGTCAGGTTGATAACGCAGGAGTGCCTGGAGCGCGTGTTGCCCATTCGTCACTTCTGCAACCATTTCCATGTCCGCGCAAGCGTTGATCACGGAGGAAATACCTTCCATCATCAACGGATGATCGTCCACGGTCATTACACGAATCGGTTTGATATCCATCCTGCATACTCCCACGCAACGACCGCACCCGCAGCGATTCTCGTATGTATGGTGAAGAGTACAGCAGATGAGCGTCGGAGGAAACCAGCCCGAAAGGGCTATCCGGCGGTTGCGCAAACTATTTGTCCCGTCGTCCGCACATAGCTCTAAAGAGTCGCGGAAAAATAGTGCATTGGAGACTTCTGATGCTGGAAGACAATCCATACCCTGATTGAAAGACTGCTTCTCATGGATACAAAGTTGGAACTACGGAGGAGAGAGACGTGCCCGAGACCCAGACTTGCGGAACAGACGCACGGTTCGTGTCGAGCACTACCTTCTGGACTCAATCTGTGGGCGGCTCTTCACGGAATTGTCTGCTGTCGCTAAGACCGCGGCTTACCTGCGGACCGTCGCAATCCTCTCATGGCATGTTCGAATACCTGGTCCACATAAGTGTCCGTCAAAGGGCCGGTTCCCATTTGCAGGCGATAGTAAAGGGGCGCGTAGAGCACATCGATCATGGTGTTTGGGTCGACGTCGGCGCGCAACCATCCTTCTTGAATGCCTTGCTCGAAATACACGATGGCCATCTTTCGCCGCGGCATCGTCCAGCGTTCTCGAAGTTCTTCCGCTACTTCCGGGCAGTGCTGCGCCTCGGCAAGAAGAATTCGAAGCAGAGCACCGTCTTTGCCGCGAAAGGCCTTAGCCATCGTGCGCATCTGCAGGCGGATACTTTCGAGATAGCTCGTGGCGGGCGCGAACAAAGTTGTCGGGTCCACGCGAGCGACGAACGCACTCATCACAATGGCTGCTTTGTTAGGCCATCGGCGATAGATTGCCATCCGGCCAACGCCCGCCTCGGCTGCTATCGCGTCCATGCTGACCGCACGCAATCCATTCGCCAGGACCAGTTTGGCCGCAGCCTCCAGCACAGCCTGGTCGATGTTTGGATTCCGCGGACGGCCACCGGAAACTTTCGCTGTTGATTCGCCGCTTATTTGGCTTGGCACGAACTTTCCCCATTTCTTTGAATCTTTGATGCTATGGCATCATCTCACTCTATGTACAAAACGATACGTGATGTATCGTATCGATTGTTCAGATGTTCAGGAGGCATTATGAAACCGGAAGAACGTAAACTCCCACTTGCGAAGAAGGTCGCCCTGGTCACGGGCGGCTCCCGCGGTATTGGCGCTGCCATTGCAAAACGTCTCGCCTCCGATGGCGCTGATGTTGTTATTACCTACGCAAGAGATGCAAAGGCCGCGGCCAGCGTAACCGAGGCCATTGAGAAGTATGGAGTGAAAGCTCTCGCTGTTCTGGCGGATGGCGGCAACGCGGAAGCGATCCGGGCGGCCATCGCCAAGGCGGTTGAAACATTCGGGCACATCGACATTCTCGTTAATAATGCAGGCACAGCCATCCCTAAACCGTTTGAACAGGCCACGCTTGAGGAACTGGATCATATTCTGAATCTCAATGTGCGTGGCGTGTTTGTGGCTACGCAAGAGACGCTTAAGCACATGCCTGAGGGTGGTCGAATCATCTCGATTGGCTCGTCCGTAGGCGAGCGCACCATGACGCCTGGGCTGGCCGCGTACTCCGCTACGAAGGGCGCGGTGAAGATGTTCACCCAAGGACTTGCACGCGAAGTTGGCGATCGCAAGATCACCGTCAACAATGTTCAGCCCGGCCCGATTGACACGGACCTCAATCCAGCCAGCGGTGACTGGGCTGCACCGCAACTGGCCACGACCTCACTGAAACGCTACGGCCATGTCGACGAGGTAGCGGCGCTGGTCGCTTTTGTCGCCGGCCCTGACGCGTCGTACATCACTGGCGCAAACCTCACTGTGGATGGCGGAACGAACGCCTGACAACCAGGGCTGCCGCATCGCGTATCTCTTCGCGGTGCGGCACTTTCCGTGGAGGAAAAGCAAATGAAATCTCTTACTAATAAAACTGCTCTGGTGACTGGCGCTTCTCGAGGCATTGGACGCGCAATCTCTCTGGCTCTTGCTGAAGCCGGTGCACGTGTGTTGGTCCATTACGGACGCTCGCACGAGGAAGCCCAGGCCGTCGTCTCGCTTATTCGCGAGAAAGGCGGACAGGCCGAGGCGCTGGGCGCAGATCTCTCCGCTCCTGATGGCCCTACTCTGCTAGGACAACAAGTTGGAGCATTGATTAAAGAACGGCTGGACATCGTTGTTCTCAACGCCGGCGTAAGTAAGGCTGCGCCATTGGCTGCGTACAAGGTGGAAGAACTGGATTCGCTCTTCGCTACGAATGTGCGCGGTCCTTTCTTTCTAGTCCAGCAGCTGGTTCCTTTCCTCAGCGAAGGGGCGAACATTGTCGCAGTTACGTCTGCCGTTGCTCGGATGGTCGTAGGTAAACCGGCACTGGACAGCCCGTCCATCCTGGCTTACGCGTCCACTAAGGGTGCACTGGAAACACTAGTGAAGAACTGGGCTGCAATCCTCGGTCCTCAAGGCATCCGCGTCAATGCGGTCGCGCCAGGCGTGATTGACACGGACATGTCTAACTTCACGAAGACGGAAGCTGGCCGCGAAGTGGCGCTTAATATGCAAGCGCTCAAACGTATCGGCAAGCCAGAAGACGTTGCGGACGTAGTTGCCTTTCTGGCTTCCGACCAGGCCCGCTGGATTACCGGCGCGAGTATTCCTGTAGACGGCGGCTCCCGTTTATGACTCCGACTGGAAGCCATGCGGAAGAAAGGAAGCAATCATGAAGCTCACAGGAAACACCATCTTTATCACTGGCGGCGGATCGGGGATTGGTCGTGCGCTCGCTGAGGAGTTTCATCGGCGTGGCAATCAGGTCATCATCTCCGGACGCAGAAAGAGCGCGCTGGAAGAAACGATTACAGCGAACCCAGGCATCGCTTCCATCGAGCTCGACGTCCAGGATCTGAAAAGCATCCAAAATGCGGCGCAGCGACTATTGCGTGATTTCCCGAGCCTGAATGTGCTCATCAATAACGCGGGCATTATGCTGCCGGATACAGTCGACGCGGTGCAAGACGACGCGCAGTTAGTCGCAACTGTGACTACGAATCTCATCGGGCCCATCCGACTTACGTCGGCACTCATTGATCACCTGAAGGCACAACCGTCCGCAACGATCATCTACAACACTTCGGTGCTCGGCTTCACGCCGATGGCTTTGACCTCGGTTTATTCCGCTACCAAGGCAGCGCTTCACTCTTATGTGCTCTCACAACGTTTCAAACTCAGGGACTCATCAGTTAGCGTCATTGAGCTGGCGCCGCCCTGGGTACGCACGGACCTGATGAACAGCCGCGAGGCCGAAGCTGCCATGCCGCTTGAAGACTTTCTGAACGAAGTGATGCAACAGCTTGGGACCGATGCGCTCGAAATCCTCGCAGGTAATGCTCCGCACTTCCGCAATAATCCCGGGCCTCAAGAACACGCATTCGTGAATCACTTCAACGCCACACTGCCGTTCTGATCAAAGGAAAAGATATGTCCGCCATCATGATTTCCGATATCACCGTCCTCAGTCTGGAAGCCTTTGAAACCTATCGCACTCGCGCCGCTCCAGTGATTGCGAAGTATGGAGGCTGTTATCTGGCGCGCAACGGTGAGGTACGTGTCCTTGAAGGGCAGTGGAGGCCACGCACCGTTGTGGTTGTGGAGTTTCCCAGCTTGGAGCAGGCCGAGGCCTGGTACCACTCACCTGAATATGCCCACGCACTTGAGGTCCGCGACCTGGCGCTAACAAGGAATCTCATTCTCGTCGACGGCTACCACGAGAAGTAGCGCCTTACTTAACGAAATACCGCACAGAAAACATCGCTCGCACGCCTGAAGGCGTGTGAGTGAGAGGAATGTCATGTCAGAAATCACATCGCAAGCATTGTTTAAGCCTGTGCGCATGGGGTCGCTCGAGTTGCGAAATCGAATTGTCATGGCCCCTTTGACACGCATGCGCGCCGATAATCCTGAGCACGCTCCCACCAGCCTGCACGCAGAGTATTATGCGCAACGCGCCGCTGCTGGACTCATCATTGCTGAATGCACTGAGGTCAGCGCGCAGGGCTATGGCTGGGCGGATACGCCCGGCTTATGGAGTCCCGAACAAGTTAAGGGATGGCGCGGCGTGACGGAGGCTGTGCACAACAACGGTGGGCTCATCTATGCGCAGCTTTGGCACACCGGCGCGATGTCCCACCCAGACTTTTTCGCAGGTGAACTTCCACTCTCCGCTTCCAATGTCAACCCGGAACAGGAAAGCGTCACTCCAACCGACAGAAAGCCCACTGTGTCACCACGCCCCATGACCAAAGCCGAAATCCAGAGAACGATAGCGGACTTTGGGAATGCTGCCCGCAATGCGACGGAAGCTGGATTCGATGGGGTGCAGATCCAAGCGAATTACCTTTACCTGATCGCGCAATTTCTTAACAGCGCAACGAACAAACGCACAGACGAATACGGTGGTTCAACTGAGAATCGCGCACGTCTTCTTTTCGAAATTGTTGAGGAAGTATTGCGACACGTTGAATCAGGTCGCGTTGGTGTCAAGATCGGGCCCATGCACCTCACCGGTCCGTACGCCGCGAATGCAGACACGCTTCCCGACATGAACTATGTGTTCCAGAAGCTCAATAGATACCACCTCGCGCACCTACTGCTGATGGGTACCAACACAGATGTGACGGGCAGCCCACTCGAGTCGCTCGCCGGTGATGCGATGTACCGTCACTTCCGTGAGTTTTACCGCGGTCACATCATCGCCAATGTCGACATGACGCCCGAGCGCGGCAATCGACTCATCTACGCGGGCCTTGCCGATTCAATCGCCTTTGGGCGATCGTTCATCGCCAATCCTGACCTTGTGACGCGTTTCGAACAGAACGGTCCTCTTGAAGAGGTTGACTGGCCCACCGTCTATGCCGCAGGCCCGCGCGGGTACATCGACTATCCAACCGTAGACGCAGTTAGCTTGTGCTGATCACACCCCAACAGGAGGAACCGATGCCAGATACATTGCAGCAACGCAATAAAGCCCTTGTACTTGAAGCATTCAATACGTTGTTTAATCGACGGGATTACGAGACTGCAGAACGCTTCTGGTCGCCGAACTACATCCAGCACAGCGCGCATATCGAGCCCGGACGCGAAGGGCTCTTCAACCTCATCAAAGGGCTTCCTTCGACGCTGCGCTATGAGCCCGGATTGATCGTCGCCGAAGGAGATTATGTCATCGTGCATGGCCGATTCTCCGGCTTTGGCCTTCCGGTCAACTGGATCGCCGCAGATATCCTGAAGATTTACGACGGAATACTAATCGAGCATTGGGACGTCATTCAGGATGAAGCCACACTGGAAGGCTCAAAGAGCAAGGCCCCGATGTTTGGCGATCATTTTCTGCTATGAGTAGTACCCCTCCGGATCCATTCAGCCAGAGACATCTATCTATGGAAGTTGCCACCGAGGTGCATCGAGTCGTGTGCCGTTTCTGGCCGGAAGGGAGTGATACTCCAGTTAGGCAAAGTCAAGCCGCCCGCGGTCTTCTTCCACTGAAGGGAAGACCGCTGATGACCATTCGTCTATCGTAGTGATTTGAAGGCCGTCCTTATTTCAGCACTGAATACTTAGCACTCCTCAGCCATCCAGTCTTGACGAAGCACAGCTCGCGACTGATTCCAGCACCCTCAAGACCTAGATAAAAATGTATAACGCTGCCTCACGGGCGCCCTCGGCAGCCATTGTTGAAACCGATCGCAAAGCGTGGAAAGCCCCTTCACACGCAAAGTGAGAACCGCGCGGCTTAAGACATTCTCCCTTCTGCACATTCCCTTTGCCCCTCCACACTTCTTCCATCCCAACGGCGGAATCAACATGTGCAACCACGCTCTCTTCCCAAGTGGGGGTGACGAGGAGCATGCTGCTCTTCATGTTTTCGACTGTTCACTATGCTGCAGACTGCGAGCAAGGCAAGGCACTCTATCGTGCAAGCCGAACCTCAACCGCTCTTCATAAAGCGAGCCTCTCACCAATTGGTGTGAGTCCCGAACGCCTTGCCTATACCCATCATCTACATACGTGTCCCTCCTGTGCGCGTCTCCACGTCGAGGAAAACGAGGCACACGGTGCTGCGATGCAGCAACAGACGGCATAAGCGGCGGGAGCTGTGACTCTGTCGTCGCCTGAGTTGCAGTCGTGTTGCGGGAAAGCAAATCGTTGCACAACTGTAGTTATGGTCAGCGCATAAGGTCCGAGATCAAATGAAGTACACAGGTTGTGTATGACATGGAATTTTGCTTTTTCACGCAAGCGATTTGGCCGGGTTCATGCACTGGCATTTACATCAGTAACGCGGACTCCCACGATGATCGAATCACAATCCTCCTTGAATATCCGCTGGCTCACTCGTAGTCTGTTCTGGACGAATTCGCGTGCTGAGAGCCGCCATGTCAACAAAAGCGCAACCTGTCGCTGCTCCACCGGGCCGCAAGGAACAGAGCATTCTGTCCGCTCAAGTCCTTCGGCGCGAAACCACAGAACCGGACAGTATCCGCGCCGCCAAGAATCACGGCGGGCCACGAGCGTCCTTTGGTTCCGCTGGCCTCGCGGTTCCCCGGCGGCATTCGGAATTCTGTAACGTTCCGCTTCTTTCTCCCCAGTCCAGTGCCCGTTTGCTTCGTCAGTCCAGCATTACGCCGGACTCGGCCACTGGCGAACTCGGGCGAGTCTATCGGGCCGGCGGAGGACGCGCGGCAGCCTCATACGTCAATCTTCAACATTCAGGTGGTACACCGCTTTCACCCAGCCTGGCTCGTGTCGCATCGCAGCGCTTTGGCTTTGATCTCGGCCGTGTTCGCATCCACGCCGACGACCATGCCGATGACCTCTGCCGCCAGGTCAACGCCGACGCCTTTACCGTTGCTGACAATGTGTTTTTTCGCGCTGGTAAGTACGCCCCGTCGCACCCCGATGGCGACCGTTTGCTGCACCATGAACTTGCCCACGTGGCTCAGTTTCGCCAGGGGCTTCTGAACCGTCCCGAAAGGGAACTTGAAAGTCAGGCCGACCGCGCCGCGAGCGGAATCAAAGCCGTTGCTACCACGGCGGCCGTCCGTCCAGCCGCTATAGCACCTCTTCTTCTTCGGCAGGTTTCTGAAGCCCGTTGCACCGGCATCGAAATCATTCTTCCTAACACCATCGTCTTCCACGGGACGCAGGGAGACTTCCGCGCGCGGGTGGACGAAGGCCTGCAGTTAAACGTTGGAACCTATGAGGTCACCTACGATCAAAAAGCCCAAGAACTTTCTATCCCCTCGGCCGCTGGCGGCATCGTGCTTAGAGTGAGCGGCGATCTTCGCGGCACCAAGTCTCAGATCAAGACACAGCAGGATAGATTTCAGGCTTATCTCGAAAGCCTGTCAGCCAACTCGGTGCCCCTTACAGTCAACGGCGTCCAAGCTGCTCCTACGGGTCAGCAGGGAGCAGGGAAGGGTGGTGGCACTGGCGGCGATCACGGTGCCAAAGCCGCCAATCAGGACTCTGGAGCCGCAGGAGGCAAGCCGGGTGGCACTGGAACCATTTCTGGTGTTGCACCACCTACAGGCAAAACAGGCGGCGCTGGGGGCGGCACTGGCACCAGCCCGGTCATACAACAAGGAAGCGGTGGAACCACGGTCAAGATCACCGACGCCAAGCAGATTGACGAACTTCGCCGCCGCGGCCTGCTCGATGACAAGATCGCCGCCGACGTTAAGGACAAATCCGATAAGAAGGAGGCCATTCCGTTCGATGAGCTCATGGCGCTCTACAAGGCGCTCAGCGAAACCATGGTCCTGAAGGCTCCAGGCAAAGACGAGCCGAAGTCCGACACGAAACAGGAAGACTGGATCGAGGTCGCCCGCTTTATTCAGGCTAATCGGGCTCTTTTCAGCGGCCAACAGAAAACCGGCGAAGGGGGGCTCACTCTCGACGACATGAAGGCCATCCTTGCCAAGTATCACGAGTTTGTTGGCGTTAAGGATCCCAACCAGGCTGGTACTCAGCCCGACGAACAGCGCACCCCTCAGGACAAGCTCGAGCATTTCGACCCTCAAAAGAGAAAGAGCTGGAATTCCCTTGAGCCCTGGGAGAAGGACATCTGGCAGAAGTACACGGCCAAGTATGGCCAGCCCACCAATGATGATCCAATGGCCGATCTTCATATGACTCCGCAGATGAAGATGAGCCTCGCTCTGCACATGTCGCCGGATTTCGTAAGCGAGGGTGGTCGCGACGCATTCGAGCAGCTCATCAACGACCCCATCTTCATCGCTGGCACCATGATTGGTATTACCCTCTATGTCGCCGCCTGGCTTGCCCCTGAACCTCTCTTTAGCAAGGCGACAGCCGCAACTATTACCCTTGCCTTGCTCACGCTCTTCACTCTTAGCGAGATCAAGAACTTCGCTGTAGCCTGGATGGCGCTCAGCGATGAGTCCGAGGCCGCCAATTCTTTCGACGAACTTCAGGCAGCAGCAGAACACTTCGGTAAGGCCATGGGCGGAATTCTGCTGCGCGTCCTCGTCACCATCACAACCATTCTTGTCGGTAAGGCGCTCCCTGGGCCCAAACCGATTGAAGGCGGCGGTGGTGGAACCGGTGCGGCACCTGAATCTGTCAATTCTGGTGCAGGCGGAGGCCTGCGGCCAGCCACTGCTGGAGGCCCTCAGATTACTGCCATCAGTCAGCCTCCGGCTGCTGTCACCATCCAGGTTATGGCCGACGGAACTGTCGTTATCTCTCCTGTTACAGCTGCCACGGGCCTTAACGCGGTAGCTGTCCAAAACGGCGGAGGTGGTTCAGGGATTAGTGGCGGAAGCGGCAGCGGAAAAGGCAGCGGTCCGGGGCGCGACGCACCGCCGAGAGAAAAGCTAAAGGTCAAGGAGGAAGCTCCTCCTGAAGATACCCAGGGAGTCAAGGAGATCAGCAAATACTCCCCGGATATTGAACAGCAGCAGGGCGTAGGCAAACAGGTTGGCAACTTCGCCCACAAGTGGTTTGAGAAGCTCAGCACTTTCATCAAGTCACCGAATGTCGTCTCCGAAGAGCCCCCCGCCGGCTCCCAGGCCGAGTACCCTGTCAAAAATCCCAATTACTCTCCAGGTAGAGCACCGCGCATTGACCGGTTATATCGAGTCGGCCACATGGTCATCGAGTTCAAGCCCAATGGCCTGTATGAGCAGGGTCTGGCTGAGGCCAAAGCCTACGCCATGGAAATGGATAAATACGAAACGCTGCCTAATGGGGAACGCTGGCAGGCCAAGTGCATCACCTATGACTTCGATCTCGTACTTGATTTCATGGAATCGAATGGCTATCTCTCTCCCGAGGAAGTCACCGCATTCCGCGCCAAGTACACACCGAAGAAATAACGAAAGAAGCGTGAAACAACGACACAGGCTAAGCGATCCTAGGACGTTTTCTTTCGAGCTCTTGGTATAGCTGCTCACCTGGTGAGCTCCTGAAAGTCAAAAAGAATCAGAATGGGGAGGTCGACGTACTGATCTACAGAAGTCTTGTTCCAATGATCACATTCAGCCTTTTGGCGTGGGCTTCTCCCGCGGCACTCTTGGCTCAGGGCAATCAGGAAAACACTGCGTTGTCAGACGAAAGCGAAGCAGGCCCAAAGAGGGCAAGCAAAGCCGCGCGTTTCTGGCAGGGATGGGCGAGCGTGGCCACAGCGACTCAGGCCAAACAACCGTCCTGGTCTGTGCCGCTGGTCAGCCCGTTTCCAATGCTTGCACAGGTGTATCGCTCCGACTTCACGCGCCAGCTGACTTCTGCAGGCACGACAACTTGGAGTTATGGTGCAGGCAAGGGATTCAATCTGATCCCGGCGCCGAATATGCAAGTCGACATCTATCCTCCACCCTACTTCCAGCGCAACAGTGCGACTGCATCTGACGGGTGGGGCGATGTCGGCTTGCTCTACAAATACCGCTTGGTGTCACGACCAGAAGCTACGGGCAACTACATCGTCAGCGCACAAGTTGGTGCTTCGTTTCCATCAGGTCAGCACAGGAACGGCGCCAAATACGCAACGATGACACCAACGATATTGGCCGGTAAAGGATTCGGTCGGCGGTGGAATGTCTTGAGTTCTTTGGGCGGCACGCTACCTACCTCGCAGGCAGCCTCAGAGGGGCGGACTGTGCACTTCAACTCTGTGCTCGAATTTCGCACCACAAAATTGCTCACTATGGAGTTGGAAGATAACGCAAGTTTTTTCCATGGTGGACCGAATGATGGCCGCCTTCAGAACTTCATCACTCCGGGAATTCTGCTTGGTCGAATCAAGTTCTTCCCTGATCAACCAGGAAGCCGAACGGGGATTGTGCTGGGAGCTGGCATGCAATTCGCGACCTCATCCTGGCATAGCTATGACCATAACGTCGTCTTGAGCGCCCGCTTTGCATTTTGAACTCAAAGTATCGGCTGATTACAAGTCGCCTTCGCACCACTCTGTTTGACCGGTCAGGCCTTCGCGTCCTGCTCGGTCAAATAGAGACTGGCTGTGAGAGGACTGGTGATGACCGATACAGGTATATCGGCAAGCATTCAATCCTTCAGCATGATGGTCCGACAAACGTTGATCCGAGATTCTGTGCCCGCGTCGTGATCGTACGACGGGGCACCTGAAAGTTCAGTTTCGAATCTACGGCGATTCTGCCAGAAGCACTGGAATTCAGAGTTCGCCTTTCTTCATCTGGGTCACAGCGTAATCGCAGGCTCGCGCCGTCATTGCCATGTAAGTGAGCGAGGGATTCTGACAGGCTGAAGAGGCCATGAATGAGCCGTCGGTCACAAACAGGTTGGGAACGTCATGTGCTTGGTTGTGCGAATTCAGCACAGAGGTTTTCGGATCGTGCCCCATGCGGGCGCTGCCCATCTCGTGAATACATTCGCCCGGTATGGAGGGCACTGTACTCATTATGATGTCCTTTACTCCAGTGGCTTCCAGCATCTCGGCCGCTGTGATCTGTGCATCTTTGAAGATTGCAAGCTCATTGGGTCCCCAACGGTGGTTGACCTTGATGGTTGGAATGCCCCACGCGTCTACCTTGTCGTGGTTTAATTCCATGTAATTGCTGTGGTTGGGAAGGCATTCTCCCCATGCGCCGATGGTGATATGCCACGGTCCCGGATCCCGCAGCGCGTTCTTAAAGTCGACACCGAATCCCGGCATATCTGTGCCTCGCGACCAGGTTTCGCGGGCG
>NZ_JAEDXV010000046.1:0-20003 GCF_036877645.1 Terriglobus sp. ADX1 | reverse complement strand
GTCCAGCATGAACTGCATGGCAAACGCGAACAGGTCCATGGAGACACCGGCAAAGGTGCAATCCCTTGCGCTTGCTGAGCCGCTGCACGAGACGTCGGGCAGAAAGTCTTTTCTCTCGGTGGGCTTTATCTTCAGTTCGCCATGTGCCACCGTGATGACTACCCGCACCATGTCCCGTTCGTCATGCCGGACCTTTAATTTGAAGCGATCCTCCAGTAAGAGGCGGAGCATCTCCTGCTGTTGCGCGAGGCTGGCAATGCCCGGTTCATCCGCTGTTCCGCGGATGTCGAAGTGCTTCGAGGTAAACCAGTCGGGTGATCCAACAACCTGACGGACGGTCACCTTATAGGCAAAGGCGAGCATGTCCTGCATGGTTTCGTTCTCGTAGAAGATCCGCGTTCCTTCGGTATGAAAGCCGCTATTGTGCTTGTCGGGATCGCTCAGCTTGATGGTGGCAACTTCGAACTTCGGATGGAGCTGCGGGTCCATGGGCTTCGGCTCTTGCTGTTGCGCATGGAGCAGTGACCATGGTGAGACTGCCAAAGCAAGAACCAGGGGAGCAAGTAACGGATGCTTCATCGAAAGCCAAAGACCTCGTATGGGAAAACTTTCCAACAGCTACGCGAACGAGCGCGTGGAAGTTCCGTACGAGGTGGCCTTTGGTGGGATTCGCTTTCCCGCAGTATCGAAATGAAGGAAAAAAATGCAGGTCCTTCGACTTCGCTCAGGATGACGAACTTCGTTTGTATGAGCTTTCTGAACGACGCTCTTGTTGGGGATGACTGCTGAAGGCGGAGGAGCCTTCAGCAGTCTCCGGTTCACGCGTTTTTCTGACGTTCCAGTGCGTTCTGCAGCACAATCTCAAGCGCAGGCTTTACGCGGGCGTATTGCTCCTCGGTGATCTTGCCTGTGAGTTTGTCGCTTTCCAGTTGGAACAACTCGTCGCGCAGAACGCTAAGCAGAGTAGCCGGGGCTACGTTGGCGTGCGATGGAATGACGGTTGCCGTGGTGGGGCTGTTCGTCGTGTCTGGAGCGGTTGCTGTTGCAGGCGTGTTCTGCGGACGCGAGAGCAGGAAACCTGCTCCGGCTGCGAGTGCGAGGCCTACGCCGGCGATGATCCACCACTTGTACTTGGAGAGCGGATCGGGAGTGTCGATGGGGTTGCCGAGGCCGCCGCCGGGCTTTTCAGCCGATGCGCCGGTGGGCTGTGCCTGCATGGGGCCTTGCTGTCCACCTGCTGCACCGGGCTGTGCGGGTGAGCCGTCCGTCGTGTCGGTGGGCTTGGGAAGCTGACCGTTGCCGCTGACGGTAAACTCTGCCACGTCGTTTGCACCGAGGTTGCGGGCGACGAAGGTCTGTGCGTCCACCTCGTCCTGAACGGGAGCCCAGGGCGTGCTGCCGCCGTCAAACTTCATCTGCTTCGGCATCATGAGGATGACGTTGTCCGCAGGCATGACCGTGGTAGGCGTGAGCTTGATGCTGCCGGAGTACGGCACGTGGTAGCTAACCTGAAACTGTGTCTGGCCGCCGGGACGGATGGCGAAGTTGAAGCTGTAGTGGTTCCGCTTCGTCAGCGGCATGGGCTGCGACTGGACGGTCATGCCGCCCGGGCCCTGGGCTGCGCCGCCTTCAATCACGGCGCCTTCCGGCAGGGTGAAGTCGAAGGTGGCTTCCGGGGAGAACTGGGTCTTTGGCGGCGCGGATTCGTTCTTCAGGAAGAAGTGCTGGACGATGCGCAGGTTCTTGCCGTCGGTGTCGGTTTGCAGGCGCATGACGTCGGCTTCGAGTTTCACGCCGGGGACTTTGGCGGCGACGCTGTAGACGTCGATGTCGACGGAGGTGGTTCCCGGAGGCGCTGGCTTGAAGTAGTTCGCGCCTTCATGCGTGACGCGGACGAGGTGAATGCCTTCGTCGGGGACGTCGAGGGAGTAGTGGCCCTTGGCGTCAGAGGTGGTGTGCGTGGCTTCCTGCATGCCCTGCGCAAGGCGAATAAGAGTGACGGTATCGCCCGCGGACGGCTTGTTAACAGTGCCGTTGATGATGGTGCCAGTGATGGTGCTGGCCGCGAACGCGGAGAACGGCAGCGCGAGGAGCGCCGCGAGGGCTTTGAGTTGGAAGTGACGCATCGCTTTTTAGTTTAACTGCTGACTATGCTTGGCCGGAGCGTCGACTTTCGTGAGTGCGGTTGCCCAAATGCAGCCACCTCGAAATGGCCCATCATGATCAGCATCAAACTGCGGTTCGTCGAACCACACCCAGTAGACGGTGTGTTCACCGAGCGCACTATGCTCTTGGTGGGTCAATCCATCGGGCCATTCTCCTGAGATCGCGATAACTTCACTTGGAGGAAAGTTAACCGTTCCGAGTGCGCCCTTTGCCCAGAAAAAATCTGGTGAAACAATCACGCGATCATTCGGAGCAAACGAGTTCATCGAAGACGTCTTGGGCATTTGCACGTAATTAAAAAACTTCCTTGGAGCTTAGGTTAGCGAGGACCTCTTTGCGGGTGCGCCAGACGTCGCGCCACTGTTTCTTTTCGGCAAGTGGCAGCTCGTCGGTGTGGAAGGGCGAGTCGGGCTGGGAAGATTCGCCGTAGTAGACGAAGGTCTTGGCGTGGGCGATGCCGGTTTTGTTGAATTCGAGGGCTACGGTGAAGCCATCGCCGTGGATGGGTGTCTTGGTGCCGTTGAGCATGGGTCCCCAGGTGATGACGCGGAAGATGCCGAGATTGCCGGGCCCACCGTTGCCGGGGAGGCTGACGCCATTGAGGGCTGTGCCGCGTGGGGCGGATACGTTGCCGTCGGACTGGCCGTTGATCTCAAACCTGTTCACCTCGCCCCACGGGCGGTCGGGTGCGCCGTAGGTCTTGGCGGTTTCGTCGTAGGCGGCGTCAAGCATCTGGGCGGCGAGTTTGGGGTCCTTTATGCCGCGTGGGGTGGTGAGGGGTTCGTCGACTTTGTAAGGCACGGCGAAGTTCTGCATGGACTTCGCCGTTTGCATGCCGACCGTGGAGCCGACGAATTTCTGTGCCCACACGTAGAAGAGAAATGCGCCGCGGGAGTTGGCTTCGGTGGTGTGGTCCCAGTTCTTGAGGATTTCGGCGGCTTTCTTGGCCTTGGGTGAGCCGTATTGCGCGACGGCGGATTGGAGGTCGTCCATCATGCGGTCGGCCATCTCCATGCGGGTGGAGAACTTCTTTTGCAGCAGCATGTCGAAGGTGAATTTCTTGTCTTCACTGAGCATGCGCAGGGCTCGGTCGGAACGGAAGAGCGGGAAGAAGGATGAGACATAGGCCGGGTACTTTGCGCGGTCGATCATGGTGGGCCATGCGGCGTCCCATGGTGGCTGGTTGGAGTTCTGCACGTAGCCGCTGGCGGGGTCGACCTGTTTGGGCAGTTCGTCGTAGCTGAGGATGCCGTGCGGCATGGTCGCGGAGATGGAGCCGTCGACAGGCTTCGTCCACATGGCCCAGTCGCCGGTGCGTCGCGGGACGTTGGCGTTGAAAAGGTATTCGATGTGGCCGTCGCGGTCCGCATACAGGATGTTGTACATGGGGACTTCGAGACGCTTGAGCTGCGCCTGGTACTCGGCGAGGTTATGCGCGGTGTCCATCTTCCAGTACTGCTCCAAGAAGAAAGGTTTGTCGAGGCCTGCGGCGTAAAGCGCGATGGGGGTGCCGTTTTCACGGCGCACGATGGGGCCGTGGACGGTCTTTTGAACCTGCACGATTTCGGTGGTGAGGCTGCCGTCCTTCTGCTTGATGCGGAAGGGATATTCGGCGGTTTCGTACTTCAGGACTTTGCCGTCGTAGAGGTAGCCGCCGTCCTGTTCCTTGATGGCGAATTGCAGCGCGCCGTTGTTGGTGTTGACGGTGTTTGTGATGGCGACGTAGTCCGAGAAGCAGAAGCGCATGACGGGCAGGCCGATTTGCGATGCGCCGAAGAGATTGATGCCCGGTGCGACGAGTTGCGCTTCAAAGTAGCTCTGCTCACCGGCCATGGCGAGGTGCGGATTCATGAGCAGCATGGCGTTGCCGCTAGCGGTGTGTGATGGAGCGATGGCCCAGCCGTTGGAGCCGTCCTGCATGTCCATGTTGGTGGGTGCGAAGGGCGACTCGAGCGCGGCGGTTTCGGTGGTACGCGATTCCATGAGGCGGCTGCTGGCAACGAATTCGAAGTTGACGAAGTGATGCGTGTGCTGCACAACGTCGAGTGCGGTGATGGGAAGGACTTGTTTGGCTTCGGCGCTGAGTTTGTCGGGGTGCTTGGCGGCGTAGGCGTTGATGCCAGCGGCGAAGGCTTCGAGGTAACCGCGAAACTCCGGTGTCTGTTCTGAGAGCCATAACTGCGAGCGCTTGGGGACTTCATTGAGCCAGACCCAGCGGTCGGTCTTGAGGTTTCTGTCACCGTCGCCGGGGCCGTAGATTTCGCTGGAGCGGCCGCGCGATCCGGCCATGACGTGCATCAGCAGTTCGCCGTGCGCTTCAGTCTGCGCGTAGCCGTAGAGGTAGAACATGTCCCTGGTGGACTTGGCGAAAATGTGCGGAACACCCCACTTGTCCCAGAGAATCTCCGAGCCTTTCTGCGGCTTGTATTTTGGCTGTGCAAGGGCAGGGAGACAGGCGGCCGCGATGAGGGCAGCAGAGAGAATACGGCGGCGCAAGAGCATGATCGGCTCCTCGTGTGTCGCTGAGATGAATGGGTGCTGAGGGGAGAGTAACAGATAGTTTGCGAAACTACTCAGCCGTCATTCCGAGCGTAGCGAAGAATCCCTGCGCATTCGGGATGCCCGCTGCGTTGCAACGTTCTTATGAGAACGCTGGAGAATGTATCGGCAAGCTGTCATATCGTTGGGACTTTTGGCCGCGCTCAGAATGACGGAGGTCATAGGAGGAGCAAAGGTGTCAGGCGCGTTCCAGCAGATCGATTTCCTGCACTACGAGGGCGGCTTCGTCTTCAAGCATGGTGCGCTGGGTGGCGTAGTCCTCTTCGGGATACTTGCCGGCTTTGTACTCGAAGTTAAGGTCACGCAGGTTGGCGAAGATTGATTCGCGGCGTTCGCGGAGGAAGTCCAGACGCGAGGTGGCGCGCTGGACGAAGGGATTTTTCTCTGGCCAGAAGGTGTAGGCGAAGACTCCGACAAAAAGTGCGATGCAGGCGACGTATGCCATGGGATTAGTACTCCGTCTCGCGGCGGATGCGCTCGCGCACTGCGTCGTTTTCCGGCGAGTAGGGGATTGAGGGTGCGCCCGCAACGGCGATCATGTGACGGCCCTTCCAGCGACGAACGAGCCATGCCGTTCCGCCGAGCGCAAGGATGAAGACGACGACAGGCGTGATCCATGCCGCGTTGTCAAAGCCGCCTCGGATGGGCGCTGCGAGGACGGTTGGGCCGTATTTGGCGGTGAACCAGTTGAAGATGCTGGTGTCGCTACCGCCGGTGGCTACCTGCGCGCGAAGCTCCTTGATCATGCGGTCGCTGTCAGGGCAGCCGACATGGTTGCACTCCAGCAGGATTTGTCCGCACGAGCAGACGCACATCATCTTGTGCCCGATGGAGGAGAACTTCTCATCCGTGCTGCCAGCGCCAATGGTGGCGAGAGCGATGGTGAAGACGAAGACCATCTGCAGAACGCGACTGCGTAGTAGTTTGCGCATCAGTCGCCTCCTGCTGCTACCAGTTCACGTGGCTCCGCCGGTGCTGGTTTGTTGCTGAGTTGTGCACGAAGGCCAGGGAGCAACGCGAGTACGGTGCCTACAAAGACGATGGCCACACCGGCCCAGATCCAGCTCACGAGCGGATTCAGGAAGACCTTGATGATGGGGCGATTCGTGTCGTTGTTGCGGCCTTCAAAGATGACATAAAGATCGCGCAGAACCGTTGAATGAATTGCAACGATCGTGGATGTCGTCTGGCTGGCGGTGTAGAAGCGGCGTTCGGGCGTCATCTGACCGATCTTCTTGCCACCGCGATAGACGTCCATGAGAGCGAAGTCGGTGTCGTAGTTTGCGTTGGAATCTTCGGTGTAGCTCTGGCACACGAGTTTGTAGTTGCCGATGGTGAGCGAGTCGCCGAAGCCCATTTCCATCTCGTGCTGCTGGTTGAACGCACCGCCCGCGAGGCCGATGAAGAGGATAACGATGCCGAAGTGGACGATGTAACCACCATAGCGGCGGTTGTTGCGCATCATCAGCGTCCACGCGGCGATGGGCAGGCTCTTACCGGTTTGCGTACGAACGACGTTGGCGCCACGCAGGAACTCGGCAGCGATGGCAACGATCACACCTGCGCCGATGGAGAAGCAGACGAGAGCGTAAAGCTGGCCTTCCAGGTCATCCTTCGACGCCGACCACGGGTGCATACCGGTGGCCATGAGGATGATGGCTGTGCCGAGGACGGCGACGCAGGGAAGGATGAAGTTGCGGCGGATGGAGCGCAGGGAAGTTGCGCGCCATGCGAGAAGTGGGCCAATGCCCGTAAGTGCGAGAAGGAAGAGACCGATTGGAACCGCAACTTTATTGAAGAACGGCGGCCCCATGGTGACTTTTGAGCCCTGCACGTATTCGCTGAGAACGGGGAAGAGCGTTCCGAAGAGAACGGTGAAGCAGGCCACCAGCAGGACGAGATTGTTGAAGAGGAAGCTGCTCTCGCGGCTGACGACGGACTCCAGCTTGTGCTCGGAAGTAAGGTGGCTGCTCTGGCGGAAGAAGACGAAGAGGCAGACCGCGAAGATGATGCAGAGGAAGGTGGTGAACCAGTTGCCGATGCTGCTCTGCGCGAACGCATGGACGCTGCTGACCAGGCCGGAGCGTGTCAGGTCCGTGCCAAGAATTGTCAGCATGAATGTGAGGAAGATCAGCCACACGTTCCACTTCTTCATCATGCCGCGCTTCTCCTGCATCATGACGGAGTGCAGGAAGGCGGTGGCAGTAAGCCAGGGCAGGAAGGATGCGTTTTCGACCGGGTCCCATCCCCAGTAACCGCCCCAACCGAGAACCGCGTAGGCCCAGTGCATACCAAGCGAGATGCCGACGGTGAGGAAGAGCCACGTCACGAGTGTCCAGCGACGGGTGATGCGGATCCACTTTTCGCCGGGATAGCGCATCATGAGCGCGCCCAGCGCGAAGGCGAAGGGAACGGTAAAGCCCACGTAGCCCAGGTACAGCATGGGCGGGTGGATGACCATTTCCACGTATTGCAGGAGTGGGTTCAGGCCGTTGCCGTCTGCGGGGATTGGTCCCTTGGTAAGGGAGAACGGTTCCGCTGCAAAGTTCAGCAGGGCGAGGAAGAAGATCTGCGGCGCTGCGAGAATCGTGGACGCATAAGCAAAGAGGCGGACATCCGTCTTATGGCGCAGGCGCAGGACAAATCCATATCCCGAAAGCAGGAACGACCACAGTAGCAGCGAGCCTTCCTGGCCACTCCAAAGCGCGGAGAACTTGTACATCGGGTTCAGCGCGATGTTGGTGTGTTCGCGGATGTACTCGACGGAGAAGTCGTTGGTGAAGGCTGCCCAAACGAGGGCGAAGGCCGCGCAGAGTACTGCAGCGAAGCTGGCGACACCGGCACGACGAGCGGTTTCGCTAAGGCGCTCGGCCGAGATGCGGAGCTGCATCCCTTTGGCCATGGCAAACAGAGCGAAGCTACCCGCAAGAAATGTATAGGCAGCGAGGCACAGCGCCAGGAGTAGCGCAAAGGTGCCGAAAGTAGGCATGGGATGAGACATGGATATCCAGCGCTTAGCGGCGCAGGTTCATTGTCTCAGGTGCGTGACAGCAGGCGCAAACGTCAGGCAGGCTGGCGCTCCGGTATCCGGCAATTCACCAGCCGGTCAACGGAAGCGAGCAGATTGTCCGGCAGCAAAGGCTTCAGACGGAAGGTGACGTGAAGTCCCTTGTATTCCTCCTCCGCCTCTTCCAGACCACTGATGACCAGGACGGGGATATCTGGATGGAGGGTACGCAGTTCGCGGACAAATTCGGCGCCACTCATGCCCGGCATGATGTGGTCAGTGATGACAAGCTGGATTTCAGCAGGGAAATCGTTGTCACGGAACTGTTGCAGCGCTCGTTGAGGATTCAGGACGGGAATGACGAAGTATCCAGCACGCTTGAGGATTGTTTGTCGCGTAGCGGCCTGGATGGCGTTGTCGTCAATCAGAAGTACAGTTGCTTCCATCGATGTTTCTATTCCTCTGCGGGAGTAATTCCCACGCTGCGAACTGGCTAGCGTATCCGGAGACTTCCACCCTCAGATGCCAATGTTGCCATAACAGCAGCCCCGCAATAGGTTATTTTTACAGGTGCTTTCCTGCATGAAAAGGCAGTCATAACGGAAAACCCGGGTGTTTTTCCAGTAAAACGGGCGGATGCAATGATTTATGCGTCCTGCGAATAAATTGCGCGCGGTGGGAAGAATCTTCGCTGATACCCGCGATCACAGCTTTTGGGAACGGATTGGACATCGTGGGCGCGGGCGAACCCGGCTTTATCCATCTGTACGAAATTATCCCGTAAAGGGAACAGAGAGAGACTGTCTCTCGCTCTTCATGATGCAAGTACCTCTTCCTTGAGATAATGCGGATATGAAGCACCGCGTCATTGAACACTATGAGCTGGTCCGGAAACTTGGGGCTGGCGGAAGTGGCGTGGTCTATCTGGCCAACGACACGCAGCTGCAACGGCCTGTCGTGCTGAAGCTGCTGCAACGCGGCGCGTTGACGGAAGAGCAAATGCGTACGACGTATCTGCGCGAGGCGCGGCTGGCTTCGGCGATTGACCATCCTAATGTCTGCTCTATCTATGACGTGGGCGAATCAGACGACGAAGCCTACATCGTGATGCAGTATGTTCCCGGCAAGCCGCTGGACAAGCTGATTGAGGCGGGACCGGCGTCCGTGGAACTGGTGCTGTCGGTCGGCATCCAGATGGCGGATGGTCTGGCTGCGGCGCATTCGCTGGGCATCTTTCATCGTGATCTGAAGCCGGCGAATGCCATCCTGACTGATGGCGGCCTGGTGAAGATTCTTGATTTTGGCCTGGCTCGCCGCATCAATATGGAAGACGTTGAGTTCGATCCGGCGCGTTCGAACCCGCGGACACCTCCGCCGGATGCGAAATACACCGCGCGAGGCGGCACGCTGGCGTATATGGCTCCAGAGCAGTTTGTTACGGGGCAGTCGTCTGTGCAGAGCGACATCTTCGCGCTGGGCGTGGTGCTGTATGAGTTGCTGACGGGGCGGCATCCATTTCACCGTCCCGATGCTCCGGATTTTCAGAGCATCCGCGCGATTCAGTTTGCGGAACCGCCTTCGATCCGTGAGCTTGCACCGAATACGCCGGTGGAGCTGGAAAGCGCGATCCTGCATTGCCTTGAGAAACAGCCTGCGGAGCGGTTTTCATCCGCCGCAGAGTTGCGCGAGAGCCTGCGCACCATTCTGAAGACGAATGAACTGGATTCGCTGGTGGTTCCCAGTGCCAGCATGCCTGCGTCAAGCGGGCTGGATTTCCGCACGCCGGAAGAAGAAAAACGGTCAACCGGCTTCCTTTCGATGCTGGCAGAGCGGTTCCGTGAGAGCGGCGGCAATGAACAGCAGAACACCATTGTGGTGTTGCCGTTTGTAAACATGGGGCCTGCCAGTTCGGCACCGCTGTACGGGCATGCCCTGGCGGATGCGATCAGCGCACGCCTGGCGCGGATGCAGTCGCTGGTGGTGCGACCGACGAGCGCGTTGATGAACGTTCCGGCACGGCAACTTGACCCTTTGAGCATTGGGCGGAAGCTGGTGGTGCAGTATGTTGTGGCCGGAAGTTTTCTAAAGGGTGAAAGCGGTTTCGATCTCAACTGGCAGATGCTGGATGTTCCAGCGCAGGCGGTGCGCGCCGGTGGTTCGATCAATGTGGAGTCGTTCGACCTGATCGCAGTACAGAACGAGATCAGCACGGAGATTTTTGGCGCCCTGCGCGGCAGTGGAACGGTTCGTATTGGCACTTCGGCGCGGCTCCAGCAGGAACAGCAGCCGCACTCGTTGAACGAAGAGGTTTCTGAAGAGTATCTGCAGGCCCGTGCGGTGTTGAGCACGTTTATGTCGCGCACGGGAGCGCTGGAAGACCTGGAGCGCGCACGCAAGCTGTTTGAAGATGTGACGCAGCGTGATCCTTCTTACGCTGCGGCATGGACCGGCCTCGGTGTGACACATCTGCAATATGCGCGACATGGGCTGGGCGGACAGATGCATCTGCTGGAGACGCGCCGCGCTCTGGATAAGGCTCTTTCGCTAGACCCGGCTTCGGTTGAGGCGAATCTGTATCGCGTGTACATGTTGCTGTCGCGTGGCGAAAAAGAAAGCGCGCGACACGGCATTGCGCATCTATTGCAGACCGCAGGCAACGATTGGAACGTACATCGTGTGGCGGGAATGACTCTGCGCAGCGATGGCCAGTACGCAGAAGCGTTGCGCGAGTTCGGCATTGCGCTGCAACAGAATCCGGCGGATGCCGCAGTGATCTATAACCATCGGGCTCGTGTCTTGCAGTATCAGAATCAGCTTGAGCTGGCTGACGAGGAACTGGAAAAGGGACTTGCGCTGGAGCCAAAGCAACCGCTGCTGCGCATTTCACGCGGCTATCAGTTGATGCGACTGGGACGGCTTTCCGAAGCAATTGATGCCTTGGAAGAAGTGATTGCCGAAGACGCGACCATGCGTATTGTGTTCCCGACGATTGCCATGTGCTACGTGCAACTTGGCGATCGTGCGAAAGCCGCGACGTTCATCGTTGATGAGACGATGGCGGCAGCAGAAGCTGATAGCGAGATGGCGTATCGACTTGCTACGTACTTTGCGGTGGATGGCGAGGCTGGTGAAGCATTGCATTGGCTGCGTCGCGCTGTGTACCTGGGCAATGAAAACTATCCGTGGTTCGCAAAGAATCCGGCGTGGGCCAAGCTGCAGGGAAACAGCGATTTCGAGTTGATCCTGAATGATCTGAAGAAGATCTTCAAACGCAACACGAAGACGTGGAAGCGTCTGCTGGGTCAGTTAACTCGTTAGGAAATATCGCGTCTGATATGGCATAACCTCCATGCGAAGGCGGTTGCTCATGACACGGCAGGGACACAGATCCAGACGAACGTTCCTTTTCAACGGCGCGCTTCTTGCGGGTGTGGGGCTTGTTGCGTCGCGCGGAGCGTGGGGTGCAGATGAGGTCGATCCGCGTGTCGCGGCGATCGTGGCGAAGACGATTGGGATCGACACGCACAATCACATCGATGTGCCGATGACGGCAACAGAGATGCCTGGACCGGACATTGATCTGAAGGGCGAAATGAAGCGGTCAGGGCTGTCCGCCATCTGCGCGACATTTGCGACGGACTATCAGCAGGGTGATGCGTATGAGCGCTTCCTGACTGCGATGAAGGCCATGGACACGCAGTTGGAGCGTAACGGGATCACGCGTTCTCTGACGGGGGCGGATGTGCGTGCGGCCCATGCGAAGGGACAGCCTACGGTGATTCAGGCCGTGGAGGGTGGCCACTTTCTGCAGGGCAAGGTAGAACGTGTTGCCGAAGCATACGGCCGCGGTCTGCGGCACATGGGCTTGCTCCACGACAGCGATGCAACGGTACCGTTAGGAGATGTGTATACCAATCCTCCCCAATATGGCGGGTTGACTGCATTTGGCAGAGCGGTGATCCAGAAGTGCAACCGGCTGGGTATGCTCGTCGATCTGGCGCATGCGAATATGCAGACCACCGAGGCTGCGCTGCGGGTGTCGACGCGACCTGTGGTGGTGTCACATACAGGGCTGGACACGCAGTTGGGAAGCGACCCACGCATGGCGCAGATGATGCGTCCGCGCCTGATCAGTAAGGAACAAGCGAAAACTGTTGCCGGCGCGGGAGGTGCGGTGGGCGTATGGATTCACCTGTCGGACACACCGCTGGATTTTGCAAAGAACGTGCGCGCGTTAGTGGATGTGATTGGCGTGGAGCATGTGTGCATTGGCACTGACACGAAATTGACAGAACCGACTCCACGACGCATGGGGCCGCCTCCTGGCGGAGGACCTGATCGAGGACCGGGCGGAGGTTCTGCTGGAAACGGGCCACACCCTCCGGAAGGATCTCGTCCGGGGCAGCAGCGTCCACGCGTTGGGGAACGCACGAATGAGGCCTGGGCGGATGAGAAGTCTGGCTTCTACTACGCGGTAGTGGATGCCATGTTGAAGACGGGCTTCACGTCGGATGAGATTGCCAAGATTGGCGGAGGTAATTACCTGCGCATCTTTGAAGCTGCTACTCGCTGATTATCGCGAGTAGCGCCTGCCAAAGCCGAGCCACAGAACCAAGACGCTGAATTGAGCGAGCAGTACCAGTTGAAAGATCATCCATGTGGAGGACGTTCGGGTGGCAGGCGTGATGGCCAGCATAAGCACCAGAAGCAAACCGAGTGCGCCAAAGATGGCCTTGCGACCATAATCAGTTGCAGTGAGAACGGCGTTTGCAAAACGTGTGCGGGGCTTCGCAGATTGTGGGATCCGCCCCATGACGCGCGCTGCGAAATCCTGCGGTGCGACGATCTGCGGCGGTGTTTCCAGCGCTCTGAGGAGTGTGGCGTTGAACTCGTCCTGCGGGTCTTGCGTTTCTTTCGTCATCGCCATCCTCCTTTCCGTTCCAGTGCTGTTCTTAGCTTATTCCTGCCGCGGTGCAAATGCGTTCGGACTGTGCCGATGGGGAGTCTGAGTGATTCCGCTATTTGCTGGTAACTTCGCTCCTCCTGATGGTAGAGCACGAGGATGGAGCGCTCGACGGCGCTGAGTTTCCCCATCTCTTCTTCGACACGCAGTTGCAGTTCGCGCGTTGCCAGTTCCTGCTCAGCGTTTGGTGATGGATGATGCAAGCGATCTTCCCACCCACTGGTCTCGTCGGAGATAGAGGTCTGACGCTGATCGATGCGTTTGCGCCGTTTCCATTCATCCTGCGCCACGTTGACGATGATGCGATGCAGGTACGTGGTGAGAAGCGCTTCGCCGCGGAAGGATGGCAGCGCACGATAGAGACGAAGGAATACATCCTGCGCCAGATCGTCCACGTTTTCTCGAGTCCCGGTGAGGCGGACGAGCATACGAAACACCATGTCCTGATGTTGTGTAACCACCTGCTCGAAGCTGGCTTGATCGTTCAAGAGAGGGTAAGACCGTGGCGGATAGCAAAAGTTTCAGAAAAGATTTTTGAAACTCAGGGGACGCGCTTCAGTCTAACGCCGGCGAAAAGGAGAAACACCCCATGAATGCTTTCGATAGTCCGTTCGTTATTCCGGTCGCTGGTTGTGTAATGATTCTGGGTCTCGGCGTCGCCGGTATTTATTCGGAGATTCGCAACAAGGAACTGAGGTCGCAGGAGCGCATCGCCATGTTGCAGCGCGGTGTGCCGCTTGCGGACATTGAGCGCATGATGGTCCAAAGCGCGGAAGAAGAGAAGAAGGTGCGAGATCCGTTGCGCAGCCTCGCCAATGCTCGTCGTACCGCGATCGTGCTGCTCTCAGTAGGCCTTGGCCTTGTGGCGTTTGGCCTGATGTTGGAATGGATTCTTCAGATCCGCGAGACACTCGTGGTTTCGGGCGTGGGCGTAATCAATCTATGCATTGGCTTAGGCTTCCTTGTTGACTACAACATGCAAAAGCGCGAACTCTCGCGCTTTGGCATGGAAGTGGACTCGGAAGCCTCGCTGTAAGGGCTAGTGAGCGGAATCTGGCTCGGGGTTGATCAGCCCGAGCATCAATCGAACAAGCTGCGCTTTTCGGTTGGTACCTGTCTTGGCAAGAATCTGCTTGATGTTGAATCGGACAGACTCCAAGGTGTTCCCAACTGTATGCGAAATTTCCCGAGTCTCTAATCCCTGCAATAGAAGATCTGCGATGCGCGCTTCCGTCGGGGTCAACTTATAAAGGGCTTTCAGAATCGCCGCGCGCGACCGTGGGGCAACGTTTGGATCTGAGAGACGGACGAGCGCCGTTGCCTGTGGTTCATTTAGTAGCGTCCCCGGACAGAACGGTGTTATTAGCAACTGCAACGGACCCCGTGGTGGTGTTCGTGAGACTAATAGTGTGCCTCCCGAGCCGGAGGTCCAACTGGTAATGCATTGCTGACCCGCTGCCTGTGCAGATTGACGATTGAGATAGCCTGTTCCTCCGTTTGCACCAGTCTGGGTTGCCGTTGCGATCAGGGCCTCCAATACGGCCTGTTCCGAAGGATTCGCAACACGTAGACGTCCCTTCTCCAGCCATACGCCGTCATGTTTACAAAGAATCTTTTCTGCATCCTCAGTGGTATTCAGAACCGTTCCGTCCTGCCTCATCAGGCAAATGGCGATGGGCGCATCGCCTTGAGCGGCATGGGAGAGAATGGCATTAGAAACCTGCATCTCCTGAAGCGTTCGATTCAAGTGAAATGCCTGACGCAGGTGTGGCGCGAGCGCATGCAGAAAGCGCAGATCATCCTCAGAAAAATACTCCGCACCATCCGCGCGTACCAGGCTCACGGAAGAGTGAGGTCCTGATTCTGCAGACAACCGGGCCCACATCATGGGACCGATATCGAATGGCTTTTGATATTCCGCGTACACCTCGGTGCGTTGTAGTTCTGCATGAGAAATCAGAGTTTGACTTACGCCACATTCCGCGCCAGCGAAGCGTTCCAGCGATCGCTGTAGATATACATCCTTCTTCCAGATGCCTTGCCGATACAAACTTATCGCTTCCGGTGGATAGCCGCAGGTGGCGAGGAGGTTAGCAGTATGAATCTGAAAGGTACCCTGCGAACGATATTCGTGTTCGCGCAACACCGCACCCTTTGCATGTACGGTGTGCATCAGGTCTTCCATAAAGGCCTGCATGCGTTGCGGAGTGGAAACGCCTTCGTAGAGCAACAAAAGAAGCCGCGAAAGGTCGCGGTATTCCATCGTGACACCTCGACTCTAAGGGTTACCGCGCTGAGAGAGGAGCAAGTCCGGGCAAGTGAGGCATTTCCCACATGGGAGTCTTCACCGTACTTCAGGAATGACGACTAGGGAATGGTCGAACGATAGCATGGAATGTTGATATAGCAATGTGAAAATGCCGAAGCGATATCTATATCGCTTCGGCATAAGGCTGTAATGAATCACATATCAGTTGGTTGGGACGAACGCCTTTTCTGATACTCCGGGTGTCGGCACAGGTGATGCGGAAGCCGTTGCCGCCATGGGTGCCGACGGTGCGGGCTGAACCGGAGCCGATGCGAAGCTCATGCGACTAAGATCCATGGGCTCTGTCAGGCTGAGAACCACCTGCGTGCCTTCCGGCAGATGTGCCTGGCGATCCTGCTTCAGCCATACCGCTGTACCAAGACCTGCACCTACGCCAGCTCCAATCAATGCGCCTGCAGGACCGCCGATGACGCCGCCTGCTGCTGCGGCGCCTCCCGTGGTGAGGGACATGGCTGCAAGTGTTCCGCCTACGTGATCCTTGCGCAGGATGTTGCCTTCATCATCAATGCGCGTGTTCGCAAACTGATCCGTGTCGACGACCTGCGCATGCAGGGGAAGACGCGTACCATCCGGAAGCACAACGGTGTCCATCTGAAGATGAATCAGAGCCGTGCCGCGGATACGCTTGCCGCCGCGCACCTGGGTGACTCGGCCTTCTACGATGGAACCCTGCGGAATGACGACGCGACCTTCGTTCTGGATGTTCTCAGTCAGCTCTCCGCGGAAGGGCGTGTTGGGCTGGGTGGACGCGGTATCAATCGCGCTGTCCAGCGTGACGTGAAGCGAGGTTCCGGCGGGAAGCTCGTTCGGATGGCGCGGCACTTCAGTCACAATGCCCGCATCGGGATCCGGCTGCGGCACACGCGCGCGCAGCACAGGTGTGCCGCCGTAGGGCTTGTATTCACCGTATGTTTCAGTGGCAGAGGGTTTGGCCTGCGGCGTGGCTTCTACCGGTGCGGTCGCGGCGATAGGAGCCGGCTGCGCAACCTGAGGAATGTCCTGCACGTTTTCCGGCGGGTTGGACACACCAGACTGTTGTGCAAACGCATTGCCCGCAAGCACTGCGGCAAAAGCAAGGGCGATGGGCATCTTCATCGGGATACGACTCCTCGTTGGTTCTTCTTCAAACTCTGCAGCCACGCAAATTCAAGGCTAGAAGAGTAGACGCGGTTTCGGTGCATTCATCTTGCGGGCTGAATCCAGAGGGTAAACGCGGAGTTTCAGGGAGATACGTACACGAAAGTTAGCGCTGTCCTTTGCTAAAATGACCCGGTAGCGTAGGCTTGGTTGCGCTTTGCGCAGGCCTTTTCGCTTCAACGAAATTTCTTTTCTTTTTAGAAACCATGGCAGAACTGCTGGAGACGATTCTCGGGACGGGCGGAAGCAGCATCGCCGTCGATCGCCGTCCTAAGCTGAATGAACGGCTGCAACATCGCATCCTCGTGCCCCAAGGGGCCGAAGGGAAAGGCAACATGACTGAAATCATTGCAATTAAGGCGCGGGAGATTCTGGACAGCCGCGGCAATCCGACCGTAGAAGCCGACGTGATCCTCTCGGGCGGAGCCATTGGCCGCGCTGCGGTTCCCAGCGGCGCCAGCACCGGCGAGCACGAGGCCGTAGAGCTTCGTGACGGCGATAAGGAAGTCTATCTGGGCAAGGGCGTTATGCAGGCCGTGGAGAATGTCGAGAGCGCCATTGCTCCTGAGCTGGCAGGTATCGACGCGACGAATCAGCGCCTGATTGACGCCACCATGCTGCAACTCGACGGCACGCCTAACAAGGGCAACCTGGGCGCGAATGCGATTCTGGCTGTTTCCATGGCGACCGCACGCGCTGCTGCAAATGCGCTGAAGCTGCCGCTGTACCGCTACCTGGGCGGCGTGAATGCCTGCCTGCTGCCCACGCCGATGATGAACATCATCAACGGTGGCGCACATGCCGACAACAACGTGGACTTCCAGGAGTTCATGATTATGCCGGTGGGCGCGGAGAGCTTCTCCGATGCGCTGCGCTGGGGCGCTGAGGTGTTCCATACGCTGAAGGGCGTGCTGAAGAAGAAGGGCTACAACACCGCGGTGGGCGACGAAGGCGGTTTCGCGCCGTCGCTGAAGTCCAACGTGGAAGCGATTGATGTAATCCTGGAGTCTATCTCGCAGGCTGGCTTTGAAGCGGGCGAAGATATCGTTCTGGCTCTCGACCCTGCTTCGAGCGAGTTCTACAACAAGGAAGCGGGCAAGTACATCTTCAAGAAGTCTGACAAGACCGAGAAGACGTCGGCAGAAATGGCTGCGTTCTGGGCTGACTGGGTTCGCCAGTATCCCATCGTTTCCATTGAAGACGGTCTTGCGGAAGATGACTGGGATGGATGGAAGATTCTCACCGACGAGATTGGTGACCGTTGCCAGCTTGTGGGCGATGACTTGTTCGTGACCAACACGAAGCGTCTGCGCGAGGGCATTGAGAAGGGCGTTGGCAACTCGATCCTGATCAAGGTGAACCAGATCGGAACGATTACGGAAACGCTGGAATCCATTGAACTGGCGCGCCGTTATGGCTACACGTCGATCATTTCGCACCGCTCAGGCGAGACGGAAGATACGTTCATTGCTGACCTTGCTGTGGGTACGGGTGCAGGCCAGATCAAGACCGGCTCGCTGTCGCGTACGGACCGCATCGCCAAGTACAACCAGCTTCTGCGCATTGAAGAAGAACTGGGCCAGGGCGCCGAATACCTGGGCATTGAAACCATTAACTGCGAGTAGTTAAGAAAACGAACCATAGAAAGAGGGAGTGGCCAACTGCCACTCCCTCTTTGCAGGAAGCAAGGAATAGAGGAGCAAATATGTCCCGCCGCAAACCACTTGTACTCACCATTCTTGACGGCTGGGGCATTCGCGCCGAAACGCATGGCAATGCGATTGCCATGGCGCGCAAGCCCACCTATGACATGTTGCTGCGTGAGTATCCGAACACCATCATTCGCGCCAGTGATCATTATGTTGGTTTGCCGGATGGGCAGATGGGAAACAGTGAAGTGGGCCATCTGAACCTGGGTGCGGGACGCGTGGTGCGCATGGATATTGTGCGTATCGATTCGCTGATTGAGTCGGGTGAGTTCTTTGAGCTGCCGCTGTTGGTGAACGGGATCAAGGCTGCGATGGAGCGTGGTCGCGCTGTTCACTTTCTTGGTTTGCTGAGCGATGGCGGCGTGCATTCGCATCAGCGCCATCTGTATGCGTTGCTGAAGTTGTGTGCGAAGCTTGGTGCGAAGGATGTGTTTGTCCATGCGTTTCTGGATGGTCGCGACACCATGCCGACTTCCGGCGCGGGTTATATCGATGCGTTGCAGCAGCAGATTCGCGAAATTGGTGTGGGTAAGCTGGCATCGTGCAGCGGCCGCTACTACGCGATGGACCGCGACCTGAAGTGGGATCGCGAGGCCAAGGCGTTCGATGCCATGGTGAAGGGCAATGCCGAGGGTGGTACGGCGACCGATGCCGCTGCAAAGATTCGCGAAAACTACAACAACGGTGTGACCGATGAGTTCACCATTCCGTTTGTTTGCGTGGATGGTGCAGGTAAGCCGATTGGCACTGTTGGCGACGACGATCTCTGCATATGCTTCAACTATCGCAGCGACCGTGTGCGCCAGATTACGCGCGTGTTGGCGCGCAATGTTGAGGGTGGTCTGACGAAGTCGAATGCGCTGGATCTGCCCAAGGCCGATGAGCTTGATCTGGAAATTCCGCGTGTGTCGGCACCGAAGAACATTCGTTACATCACCATGACGCAGTACGATCCGAAGTTTACGCTGCCCATGGTGATTCTGCCGGAGAGCATGGACAACCTGCTGGCCAACGTGATGGCCAACAACGAACTGCGTAACCTGCGCGTGGCGGAGACGGAGAAGTACGCGCACGTGACGTACTTCTTCAACGGTGGCATTGAGAAGCCGTTTGCGGGTGAAGAACGCGAGGTAGTGCAGTCGCAGAAGGTGGCGACATACGATCTGGCACCAGAGATGAGTGCGCGTGGTATCTGCGATGTGGTTTTGAAGGCAATTGATGACACCGCGTTTGATGTGGTCGTCGTCAACTTCGCAAACGCAGACATGGTGGGCCACAGCGGCAAGATGGAGCCGACGATCAAGGGCGTTGAAACAGTCGATGCGTGCCTGGGCGAGATTTATGCATCGCTGAAACGCAATGGTGGTTCGTGGCTCATCACTGCAGATCATGGCAATGCGGAGATGTTGATTGATCCCGTGACGGGTGGACCACACACGGCGCACACAACGAATCCGGTGCCGTTGATTGCTGTAACGGAAGCAGGGAAGTCGTTCTCGTTGCGCGAGGGCGGTTCACTGCGCGACATCTCTCCGACGATGCTCGGCATGCTGGGAATGCAGTTGCCGAAGGAGATGACCGGCGGCGACCTGCGTGTGTTTCCGAAGCTATAATTCAGCAATCGAAAGAGAAGAGGCCGGATGCGTTTGCATCCGGCCCCTCTTGTTTGAACTGTTTGTGAGCTTAACGAACGACCTGCTGGAAGAGCGGAGAGCTTAACAGCTCAGAGAACTGCGAGTCGTTTGCAGCATAGGAAACCTGCAGCGTACCCGAGTTGGAGTCGATGTTGGTTTCCTTCATCGCTGCCTTTTCCAACTGAGAGCCCTGCGACTGCTTCATCAGAGCCATGCCCTTCATCAGGGTGGCGGCAGTCGCAGCGGTCATGGTGTCGCTCATCACAACGGCCATGTCGAACTTGATGCCGTTCGCAAAGTCCATGGTGTAGCGTGAGCTCTTCATGCGGTTCTTCACCGTGTCGTAGTCGGTGAGGGAAGCAGCATCGCCCAGAACGCTGCGCATCATGGTCTGTGTGCCCTTCTGATCGAGCAGGCTCCAGATAGCACGCTGATCCACGATGTTCATCTCGCCCATCATGTCAGTGTTTTCCAGGATGTTGGAAGCGAGACCATCACG
>NZ_JAEDXV010000045.1:0-21498 GCF_036877645.1 Terriglobus sp. ADX1 | reverse complement strand
GAGCGAAGAATCCCAACGCATTCTCAGGCTGCGATACAGCGACATGTTTTCTTGCAAACATCTTCAAAACGGCGGTCGGTTTACATCTTCACGACATCGATGTAATACAAATCTTCCGCTACATGGAATCCGTCACGCTTCGCCGGCATTGTCTGCCACGTCGCCGTAGGATGCAGCAACGTCCAGTGCTGAGGATCGCCCACCTTCACCGGCATATTGAATCCCGCTTCTTCGGCATCCCAGCGATACTGCACCGTGCCCGCCGCATCATCAAACTTCAACTCCAGCTTCGGCAATGCCGCATGCCGCAGATACTCATTGAAGATCGGTGTCAGATCATGCCCCGTGTACTGATTCCAGAACGACACCACGTCTTCGGTAAGAATTGTCTTGTACTTAAAGTGCTCGTAGTACGCATGAATACCCGCGTACCACTTCGCATCATCATCCACCACGGAGCGCAGAGTGTTCAGGAACAACGCGCCTTTAAAGTACTGGTCCTCATCCCGCGGCTCACGATCCGTGCCACGTGGTCCCAGGATCGGTCGCTCGTTCTTCACCTTCTTCTTATAGCCATTCACATACTTAATGGCATCATTCTTGCCCCAACGACCTTCCACATAGATGTCTTCCGAATAAGTGCACCATCCTTCATGGATCCACATGTCACCGGGGTCAGCCGCCGTAATGGCATTGCCAAACCACTCATGCCCGCTCTCGTGGATGATGATGAAATCGAACCGAGGACTAATCCCCACGCCCGTCCAATCGCCGCCGTGATAACTGTTCTCAAAACCATTGCCATATGCCACTGCGCTCTGATGCTCCATACCTGCATACGGCACCTGCACTAACTTGTAACCGTCGCGCACAAACGCATATTCGCCAATCTTTTTGTTGAAGATCTCAAGCATCGGCCGCGCCTGTGCAAATTGCACCTTGGCCTTTTCCAGATCTTCCGGCTTGGCGTAAAAATCAATCGTTAACTTACCTAACGGCTTATCGTTCCAATGAACATACGTACCAATGTTCAGCGTCACATCGTAGTTATTGATGGGATAAGTCACACGCCAGTTCCACTGCGTGTATCCATCATGCAGATCACGATGCCCCAACAGTCGGCCATTGGAAACATCCATCAGCCCGTTGGGCGCGCTTACATGCAGATCAACGCCCTGCTGCGGCTCATCTTTCCACTGATCCTTGTTGGGCCACCACACGCGCGCGCCATTGCCCTCGCACGAAGTGAACACCCACGGCTTGCCCGCAGAGTCTTTCTCATAACTCATGCCGCCAAACCGTCCCGCCTTGCGCGGATGGCCGTTGTAAAACACGTCCAGCGTTTGCACGCTTCCCTTGCGCATCACCCGCGGCACATCCACAAAGAACGACTCTTCTTCGCGCGTTACCTTCACCGGCTTCCCGCGATACAGCACCTTGTCGATCGTCAGTTCCTGCGCCAGATCAAGCTGAATGCGCTGCCCATCCTCCAGCATGCGAAAACGCACCTGGTTATCCCCGGCAATGCTCTGATCTTCAGGATTCACGCGTACCGTCAGCGTGTAGTGCAGCAGGTCGTTGTTCGCGCGATACGGTCCGTACTCACCCAGCAGTTGCATCTTCTTTGCCGCGGCAACATCTTGTTGCCCAAAACTGCCACAGCAGGCCATCAAAAACAAAACAAAAAACAGTGACACCCGATACTTCATGGCCAAAGTATCGCCTGAAATAAGTTCGTTCGGAACACTACATTATTGCCTTCAGGCAAACGAAAGACCCGGTCCCTTGAGGGACCGGGGCTTCATCACTTCCCAATATGGGAGAAAGCTTACGCTGCTATCTTGGCCTTCTCGTTTGCAGCCTTGGCCTGTGCAGCCAGAGTAGCAAAACCTGCGGCATCGTTCGTCGCGATGTCCGAGAGAACCTTACGGTCCAGCTCCACGCCAGCCTTCTTCAGGCCACTGATGAACGTCGAGTAGCTCATGCCGTTCAGGCGAGCACCTGCACCGATGCGGACGATCCACAGCGAGCGGAACTGACGCTTCTTCTGCTTACGGCCGATGTAGGCAAACTTCAGGCCGCGCTCAACGGCTTCCTGGGCTGCCTGGTACAGTTTCGATTTCGTGAGGAAATAGCCAGACGCGCGCTTAAGAATCTTTTTGCGGCGGTCATTGCGCTTTGTGCCACGTTTTACGCGGGGCATAGTGTGTCTCCTTTTGCGTACTTCGTTGGTCAGCGGCTGGAGGTAAGGTCACCCTCATCGGGCTACGGCCTCTTCACACGCTTGCTGCTTTCCTGCCTCGTAGTCGCACTTCCAAATTGCTTTCGAAGTACGAGGGCCCGGTAACGCATTCGGACCGTTGTTTCAGAACCACCTGAAACGGCTGGGCGGAAAATCTCTGTCAGTCACCTGCTCATGCCCGCAAGGGCAGAACTCAGGCGTAGGGGATCATCCGGGAGACCTTGGCGTGATCGCCGTCGGAGACATAGGCCTGAGCGGTCAACTTACGCTTCACCTTGGTCGTCTTCGAGGTCAGGATGTGGCGCTTCTTCGTCTGGCCGCGCTTGATCTTGCCGGTGCCAGTCTTGGAAAAACGCTTCTTCGCCCCTGTGTGGGTTTTCAGCTTGGGCATTTGAGTTTCCTGTCTGAGAGCTGAACGCTGTCGGTGGCCTTATTAAAGCTACCGAGGTCCGCTTGGATGTCGTCCGATGTTATGGACAACCCTCTGAGTATAGCTCGAATTACCCGCGATGACCAGCAGAATCCCCGCAGCTTACATTCGGCCATCTCGCAATTCCTAATCGCCACTACCGGCGCAAGTAACCAAACGAAGGGGTTACGTGTGGTAATGTAGCCTCACACGAGGTGGAGGTCGCTCTGGATACAATCTCGCAGCCAGTCGGGATTCGCCAGACGCGCGACCATCTGCTTTTTCTGGATGGGTTCCGCGGCATTGCCGCCCTCTACGTCGTACTACACCACGCCTATCTCCAGGCGTGGCCTGTGAATAGCAATCTCGACCTCGTTTTGCCCGGTCATTTGGCTGGACTCATGCATTGGCTGGTATACGGACGATATGCCGTCACTGCCTTTTTAACTGTGTCCGGCTTCAGCCTGATGATCCCCGTGCTCCGTTACGGAACCCTGCGCAACGGTACGCTCGGCTTCTATCTCGGCAGAGCGCGAAGGATTCTACCGCCCTATTACGTGGCGCTTCTCTTCGCGGCAGCAGTCGTATTCGTAAATGCCCATTTCCTTCACATCGGTAAACCGCCCTCTCTGCGATCCATCGTGACACATGGAATGTTGATGCAGAACTTCTTCGGCGAAGCTCTGACGATCAATCCGCCAATGTGGTCTATCGCTGTAGAATCACAGATTTACGTTCTCTTCCCGATGTTTGTTTTTCTTTGGAAGAAGTTCGGGATGGCCGTTGTAGGGGTGCTGAGCGCTGCGCTCGCGTTGTTGGTAGTTTTCCTTTTCGGTCACAGCAAGTTTCCTGCCTCGTATATGGCAGTCTCATTCCCGGCGTCGTATCTGCTTGTCTTTTGCTGTGGCATGTTTGCCTCCACAGAGGCAGCGCGACCGGAAGCCGTTCGCCGGCTCCCCATGTATCGCGCCTTGTTAATTCTCTGCGTGGTAATTCTTGCCGTCTGGATTCATTTGAAGGGTTTTCGCACGCCGTGGGGAATCGACCTGATCGCCGGTTTCGGCACAGCTTGCGCGCTGATCCTTGCAAGCCTTAAGGATGGCTTCCTGCGCAGAATCACCAGTTGGAAACCGTTCGCCACTGTGGGAGCCATTTCCTACAGCATGTATCTCATCCACGACCCGCTCCAGCACCTTCTTGCCGGCAGCCTCTCCCGCGCCCACCTCTCACCCGACGCCATGTTTCTGCTACAGGCGCTCCCGATGACGGCCATCATCCTCGTCATAAGTTTCTGGTTTTACCGCCTGTTTGAACGGCCCTTCATGGCCAGCAAACCCAAGGTTTAGCACTCCTGCAGCTCCGAAGTGCGAAACCCGCAAACCTGCCAGCACAATCCACGTCCACAATCGCCCTGGGGCCGCGTGGAGCCTTTCAATGGAAACTCCGCCGACGGCTTTGAACTGTATTGGCGTTGCAAGACCCGCGATAACGGAAAGCCCATGGAATGCGGTGCCAACTGGCGCCTGCCCGACAGCTTCTCTGTCCCACGGTGGTTGGGCTGCGAGACGTGGAAAATATGCCGGAATGGTAGAATAAAAGGTGAACAGAGCCTCCGGAAATCCTGCAAATTCCTTGCATTTTCGCCGGTTTGCGCTCACCTGGAACCCTAGGAGAACGAGTGGCCACCGAGACACCCCTGATCGACCTGCAACAAACCGACCCCACGAACGCTCCCGAGCCTAAAATCACGTCGGAAACTGGCCAGCCCACCTACACCAGCGACAACATCCGCGTGCTGGAAGGTCTTGAGGCGGTGCGTCTGCGCCCGGCCATGTACATCGGCTCCACGTCGGAACAGGGGCTGCACCACCTCGTCTACGAAGTGGTCGACAACTCCGTCGACGAAGCCCTCGCCGGCCACGCCACCAAAATCGACGTCATCATCCACGCCGACAACTCCATCACCGTCATTGACGACGGCCGTGGCATCCCTGTTGACATGAAGGACCTCGGCAACGGCGTGAAGATGCCCGCCCTCCAGGTCGTACTCACCAAGCTGCACGCAGGCGGCAAGTTTGACGCCAACAGCTACAAGGTCTCCGGCGGTCTCCACGGCGTGGGCGTAAGCTGCGTCAACGCGCTCTCGGAAGAGTTCGACGTCGAAGTCTGGCGCGACGGCCACACCTACCAGCAGGACTACTCCAAGGGCGACCCCATCAGCGAAGTGCGCGAAGTCGGCGTCACGCAGCGCCGCGGCACCAAGGTCCACTTCCTGCCCGATAAGACCATCTTCTCCGTCCACGAGTACAACTTCGACACGCTCGCCGGACGCCTGCGCCAGCTCGCCTTCCTGAACAAGGGCATCGAGATCAATCTCACCGACGAGCGCGCCACCGACGCCAAGACTGGCGAGTTCAAGCAGATCAACTTCCGTTTCAAGGGCGGCATTGAAGAGTTCATCCGCCACCTGAACAAAGGCAAAGTCGTCCTGCATGAAAAGCCCATCTACATGGAGGCCGAAAAGGGCCAGCTCACCATGGAGATCGCGCTGCAGTACAACGACGCCTACTCCGAAACGGTCTTCAGCTTCGCCAACAACATCAACACCGTTGACGGCGGCACCCACCTCTCCGGTTTCCGCACCTCGCTGACCCGCACCATCAACGCGGCTGGCCAGTCCCTCGGTCTCTTCAAGGACATGAAGGAAGCCCTCAGCGGCGACGACGTCCGCGAAGGCCTCGTTGCTGTGGTCAGCGTCAAGCTGCCGCAGCCGCAGTTTGAAGGTCAGACCAAGGGCAAGCTGAACTCCGACATCGCCGGACAGGTGCAGTCTTTCGTCAACGAGCGCCTCGGTGTCTTCTTTGAGCAGAACCCGCAGGTCGCCAAGAAGATCATCAACAAGGCCATCGACGCGGCCCGCGCACGCGAAGCAGCCCGCAAGGCTCGCGACCTCACGCGCCGTAAGGGCGCGCTCGACGGTGGCGGCCTGCCCGGCAAACTCGCCGACTGCTCTGAGCGTCAGCCCGACCGCTGCGAACTCTACCTCGTCGAGGGTGAGTCGGCAGGCGGTACCGCCAAGCAGGGCCGCGACCGTCGCTTCCAGGCCATCCTTCCCCTCAAGGGTAAGATCCTCAACGTGGAAAAGGCCCGCTACGACAAGATGCTGGGCCACGAAGAAATCCGCGCCATGATCACGGCTCTCGGCACCGGCATCGGCAAAGACGACTTCACGCTGGACAAGCTTCGCTACGGCAAGCTCATCCTGATGACAGATGCTGACGTCGACGGTTCGCACATCCGCACGCTGCTGCTCACCTTCTTCTTCCGCCACATGACGCAGCTTATCCAGCGCGGCCACGTCTACATCGCGCAGCCGCCCCTCTACAAGATCAAGAAGGGCCGCTTCGAGCAGTACATCAAGGACGACCGCGACTTCGTGAAGGTCATGGTCAAGCGCGCAGCAGACGGCATGGTCGTCCGCTACGGCGACACCGCCCAGACCATCGAAGGTGGTGAACTCACCAAGTTCATGGGCAACCTGAACGAGTACATTGGCTTCTTCGACAAGGCAGACAAGCGCTTCCGCAACGAAAAGGTCACCGAGCAGGTTGCAAAGCTCTTCGCCCACGAGGGCAAGGAGCAGGCCAAGCGCGTGGACTTTGAATCGCCCGAAAAGCTTGAGGAGATGGCAAAGTTTCTCGAGTCCATCGCCCGCGAATTCCAGTTCAAGGCCGTCGGCAAGCCCGTCAAGGACGAAGAGCACAGCACCTGGTCGCTGGATTACACCGACGCTCAGGGTGCCACGCGTCATATCGACTTCACCACCGTCTCCGCTCCGGAAATGCGCCAGATGCTCGGCAAATACGCGCAGATCAGCGAATACCTGAAGCCGCCCTTCCTCGTGGAATACGCGCAGAAGGCCGGTAAGGCCGCTGCCGTTGCCGAAGAAGAAGAGGCAGAAGAAGCCGCCGAGACGGACGTAAACGAGACCATCGCAGCAGCCCCCGGCACCGCAGCAGAAGCCAAGGGTGCCAAGCGTAGCTCGAAGGTTGGTCAGGATCCTGTCCAGAAGGAAACGCCGCGCGAACTCTTTGAGTACGTTATCGAGCAAGGCAAGAAGGAATACCAGGTGCAGCGCTACAAGGGCCTCGGTGAAATGACCGCCGAACAGCTCTGGGAGACCACCATGGACCCCGAACGCCGCACGCTCCTTCAGGTCAAGCTCGAAGACATCGCAGCCACCGAGGAAATCTTCACCACCCTCATGGGCGAAGACGTCGAAAGCCGTCGCCGCTTCATCGAAGAAAACGCCCTGGACGTTAAGAACCTCGACATCTAGTGCTTCGCACCATTCTGTTGCGTCGTCCCCACGACGTGAAAGACGGAACCGCAACACACAGGGATGCGCCTCACAGCGCATCCCTGTTCCTTTGTCCGGTGAACAGCAGCGAAGCTCTTACGGTCGAAGACCGTCATCCTGAGCGAAACGAAGTGAAGCCGAAGGACCTGCATTCCTTCTCTACCTCTACAACGCAAAAGGTAGCAAAAGCGTTTAAAGCAGCCACAGCAACAAGCGCCAAAGGCGCGACGAGATATTAGCCTGGGCCGAAGGCCTGGGTACGACCGCCGATCAAAAGCTAAGGGCCAAAGGCCCGTTCCATCCTTCAGCCACAATCGACCAACCAACGACTACATCGCCCATGTAAGATGTGGCCCGTGCAATAAGGAGAAGGTTCGGATGAAGCGCACCATCGCACTACTCGCAATCGCACTTGCACCAATACTCGCCACAGCCCAGGCAGCAGCGCCCCTTAACGCCGTCCTCATGAACAATCTCGACGCGCGCAAAGCCAAAGTCGGCGACACGGTCAAAGTGCGCAGCTACTCCGGCTTTTCCGCACCGGGCGGTCAACGCGTTCCTCCCGGCGCAGTAATCATCGGCCACGTCACGGAAGCCTCCAGGCTCGGCAAAGGCTCCTTCGAATCGCGCCTCGCCGTGGTCTTTGACCAGGCCCAGCTCTCCGGCGGCCAGACGGTGCCACTCCACATGGGCATCGCAGGGTTGGCCGCAGCTCCGCCCGTCCAGGGAGTTCAAAGCCAGCTCGATATGAGTTCAGACGACGGGTCGTCCTTCCCCGGCGCTCGCTCCACCGGCTACAACGTAGATCCTACCGGCCAACGCAGCAATGTGAACACCACGGGCGGCACCGGTGGCACACGGGTCACGCGCGCCACGCCAGAGATGACTGATCCCGAAAACCGTCCCAGGAAAAACCCGCTGCCCAACGACCCTGTTGCGCCAGTCGCAAGCGTAGGGTCGACCGTCCCCGGCATCGCACTCAAATCCAACCCGGCCCGGGAGTCAACGCTCGTATCCACCGCGAACGACATCACGCTCCGCAGTGGCACACCATTGGTACTGCTTCCCATCGCAGGCCAGCAGTAAGACGTTCGGCTCACCGCAGTATCTCCACGGTGAGCCGATTCAGGTCAACGGGCTTACGCAGCGTCTCCCATCATCAACGGATAATTCGCCTCCATAGCCGGAAGAATCTGCACCACCTGAAAATAGTGGTCCCAGAACAAACACTCGCGCAGATGGTCCGCAATCCACGCCCAGGCATTCAGGTCCTTCGCCTCCCACACCAGAATGTCGCTCGCGTCCGCGCTGAACGCCTCGCACTCAAAGTAGCGGTGCGTCACCTGCGGACGACGCCGCAGAATCGGCCGCACCACATCACGGAAGAATGCCTCCCGCTCCGGATTCGACAAATCCAGCCAATGCCGCGTGGTCTTGACCTGCATAAAAATGTGAAACGTGCCTTCCATGCCTTCGTGCTCTGGCAGTGCTGCATCCATCGCTAATGATTCCGTAGCCATTGTGTTTCTCCTGCTAATAGAATGTGAGCAAATGCTCACAAAGAAAACTCGCGTTCCTGCAAAGAAGAAATCCACGCGTAAGAGCGCCGCAAACCAGCGCAAACAGCCGTCACAAGAGCGTTCGCGTGAAACCGTCGCTGTCATTCTGGAAGCTGCTGCTCGCATTCTTGAATCCCGCGGGCTTGAGGGTTACAACACGAACGCCGTCGCAGAGAAGGCAGGAGTCAGCATCGGCTCGCTCTACCAGTACTTCCCCGGCAAAGACGCGCTTACCATCGCGCTCATCCTCTCGTTTGAAGAAGAACTGCTGCACGCTGTCAAAACTGCCATCGCCGCCTCACAACACGACACACTCACGCAGGCACTGCAATGCATCGTGCGCGCACTCTACGGCGCCCACATCCACCGCGCCGCACTCAACGTAGTGCTTGAAGCCGAAGAACAACGCCTGCAACAACACATCCCGGAAAAGACTGAGACACTCGCATCCCTCGTCGCCACACTGCTCCGCAAACACCGCCAGTACCTGCGCGTGCCATTCAAGGAAGCGGTCCAGGACACCATTACCATCTCGCGCGCCATGGTCGACGCGGCACTCCGACAGGGCCTCACCGCCGCAGCAGCAGAACGCAGAACCGTCCGCGCCCTCACCGCATACCTGTTCTGGCAAGGTCAAACTGACTCTGCATCACCAACAAATCAGAAGCGATAGAACGATTTCTGACGAATACTCATAAGCGCGTTCGTCCCCACGTCTTTTGGATCGCCACACACTTTCCCGATGGCGCGCAATACGGTATCATTAGGCGTTGACCGTGCCTGCTGTTGAGCGGTGCATGTGGCTCCATCAGGACAATAGCCCTGAATGCAGGGGAGTAAGCTCAACGGTTAAACTGTCGGTCTCCAAAACCGAACTTCTCGGTTCGAATCCGAGCTCCCCTGCCAGTTTTCCCGCAGCACATTCTGTATATTGCCGAAGGTTTGTTGCGGCGTGTCCAGAAGAGTAAAGGTAAGTGCAGCAAGCAGTTACGAAGGTTGAGGCAATCATGGCCAAGGCAGCAGTAGTAGAAGAGAACGCAGCACTCCAGAAGATGAAGGAACCCGGCAAGAAGCTCGGCGACTTCCTCGGTGACGTGCGCAGCGAAATGCGCAAGGTTTCCACCCCGTCGACCGCGGAAACGCGCACCACGACCGCCGTCGTGATCGTCACGGTCTTCGCCTTTGCTGCATACTTCTGGATCGTTGATTTCGGCATCAACCATTCGTTGAACGCGCTGATCACCAAGCTGACACAGCACTAAGTTTCACCTGCGCTTCTGGCGCACACTTTTTGAGTTTTTGAAGAAGGACACGATGGCTGAAGAGTTCGCACCCGCGGAAGAAACAACCGAAGCGACGACCGAAGCGACTCCTGCGGAAGAGACCGCTGAGGGAACGGAAGCCGCTGCTCCTGAGAGCAACCTGAAGTGGTACATCATCCACGCTTACTCGGGCTTTGAGCGCAAGGTCAAAGAGTCCCTTGAGAGCCGGATGCACGCCTTCGGCCTCGGTCACAAGATCGGCCGCATTGAGATTCCGACCGAGCCCGTCACTGAAATTCGCAACAACAAGAAGTACACCATTGACCGCGTCTTCCTGCCCGGCTACGTCTTCGTCGAGATGGATCTCGACAACGACCTCTGGCACCTGGTGAAGAACACACCGCGCGTCACTGGATTCCTCCAGACCGGCGACACCCCCACCCCGCTCAGCGAAGCTGAAGTCAACAGCATGTTGAACCGCGCAGACGTGGTGAAGGACAAGCCAAAGCTGAAGGTCAAGTTCGAGAAGGGCGAGCAGGTCCGCATCACCGAAGGCCCGTTCGCAAACTTCAACGGCGCCGTAGACGACGTAAACGAAGACAAGCAGACCCTCAAGGTTATGGTCAGCATCTTCGGACGTCCTACTCCGACCGAAGTCGAGTTTTCGCAGGTGGAGAAGACGATCGAGTAGCGGAAACTGCTCGCTGCTTCTCCTGCACATTTGTAACCCGTCGCGTACCGGTGGCTTCTACCCTGCTCGCGACCCAGCCGTGAACGCATAGACGTTCGCGATTGAATCGAAAAGGACAAGAACAATGGCACCGAAGAAAATTACTGGATACGTCAAGCTCCAGGTGATGGCCGGCAAGGCCACCCCGGCTCCCCCGATTGGTCCCGCGCTCGGTCAGGCGCAGGTCAACATCATGGAGTTCTGCAAGCAGTTCAACGACCGCACCAAGGATCCGTCGATGGCGGGTCTCACCATCCCGGTCGTTATCAGCGTGTATGCAGACCGTACCTTCTCCTTCATCACCAAGACGCCCCCGGCTCCGGTGCTTCTGAAGAAGGCCGCCAAGATCGAAAAGGGTTCCGGCACGCCGAACAAGGCAAAGGTCGGCACCGTGACCGAAGCTCAGGTTCGCGAGATCGCCACGCAGAAGATGCCCGATCTGAACGCTGCAACCATCGAAGCTGCAGTCAAGATGATCAAGGGCACCGCCCGCTCCATGGGCCTCGACGTAGTCGCCTAAACAACATCGAAAAACAAGCCAAAGGGCGCGGAGACATCCTCCGCGCCCTTCGCTTTGTGCTCTCAATGTTCTGTCGATACTGACAGGTGACGCAATGCTTCGTGCCAAATACCTTCCTCTCTAAGTCCGCAGAGGGTATGTCATGCACATCAGCGTCCTACGTCTTCCATTTGTTGCTGTTGTATCGATAAGCCTTCTGTCAGGGATGGCTGCAGGTCAACAGACCCAGACGGAAGAAGTACATTCTACGGAAAACCTGCAGAAGGCTACGCAGAATCCTGTAGCCAGCATGATCAGCGTTCCCTTTCAGAACAACAGCAACTTCGGCATTGGCCCGTATGGCCGCATTCAGAACATTCTGAATATCCAGCCAGTCATTCCCGTGAAATTAACGCCCGACGTGAATATGATCATCCGTTGGGTCGCTCCTATCGTCTACCAGCCTGCACCCGGAACAGCGAATCTACAGGTGTACGGCATCAATGAGGACACGCCGGCCTATTTCGCAGCCGTGGATCTGCAACAGCACGCAGCCGTTGGCGGCTTCGGCGACATGGCTCCAACCTTTTTCTTTACTTCCTCGAAACCACACAAGTTGATTGTTGGCGCAGGCCCTATGCTTATTCTTCCAACTGCCACCAGCAAGGTTCTGGGCCAGGGAAAATTCAGCATGGGGCCATCGATTCTCGCACTCGTCCAACCCGGCCATTGGACTCTCGGAGGGCTCGTCAGCAACGCCTGGTCCGTGGCAGGCGATTCCAGCCGCGGCGATGTGAACCAGATGAGTCTTCAATACTTCATCAACTACAACCTGAAGAAGGGCTGGTCGCTCTCCACTGGCCCCATTATCAGTGCTAACTGGAACGGCTCCAGCGGCAATGTCTGGACAGTCCCCTTCGGCGGCGGCGTGGGCCGGGTGACACGTATCGGATTTCAGCCCGCCAACATCGGCGTCCAGTTTTACGGAAACGCTGTCCATCCCACCGGCGGTTCCCCATGGAGCATGCGCCTGTCCGTCTCGCTACTCTTCCCGAAGATGCCGAAACCAGCAGCCAAATAATCCAGCAACAAACATGACAAGCTATTGCAACAGTGAAACCGCCACAGCCGTCATCGTTACCACGCCCGTCTCAATCGCTGGCTTGTAATCCGGTGCATACAGCGGCGAGTGGATATCCGGCAGCGCCACGCCCGTCTTCTGCGCCTCTGCCACCTTCGCCGGATCGCCCGCGCCCAGCCGGAAGAACGTCATCGGAATCTTGTAGCCGTCAGTCAGATAACCCACATCCTCACTGCCCATCACCGCCTGTTGCGGCTGCACCTTATCCGCACCCAGCGTAGCAATCGCCACCTTGCGCACACGCTCCGTCAACGCGTCATCGTTCACCGTTGGCGTAGTCGTCTCAACCGTCTTAATGGTTGGCATCTTGTCCGCAGGCAGTCCGTAAGCAACTGCAATCGCATTCGCCGTGTTCGTAATACCCTGCACCAGCTTCTGCCGCGTCGCTTCTTCATAACTGCGCACAGTCAGTCCCAGCATCGCTTCTGCGGGAATGATGTTGTTCTTCGTTCCCGCATGAAACGTACCCACCGTGATCACACCCGGCGACTGCGGAGAAATCTGCCGGCTCACCACACCTTGCAAAAGCGTCACAAACTCCGCGCCCATGAAGATGGGGTCTTTCGAGTTCTGCGGCTGCGATCCATGCGCGCCAACACCGTGAAACACCACCGTGATGGAATCCGCACTCGCCATCATCGGCCCTGCACTAATGGCCACTGTTCCTGCCGCAATATTGCCGAAGTCATGCATGCCCAGCACATAATCCGGCCGCGGAAAACGCGTATATAAGCCATCGGCCATCATCGCCTTCGCGCCCTGAATCACCTCTTCCGCGGGCTGCCCAAGCATCAGCACCGTTCCATGCCACGCATCCTTGTGCTTCGCCAGTTCCGTTGCAATGCCAATGAACGCAGACATGTGAATGTCATGCCCGCAAGCCTGCATCACACCCACGTCCTCGCCCTGTGCATTCTTCGCGCGCACCTTGCTCGCATAGGCCACACCAGTCTCTTCCGTCACCGGCAACGCATCCATATCCGTGCGGATCAGCACAGTCGGGCCAGCGCCGTTCTTCAGCACACCAACTACGCCGAATGCCTGCTTGCCGTCTTCATACTTCCCAATGTGGTCAGTCACCTGATAGCCCAACGAGCGCAACTGCGACGCCACAAACGCAGACGTCTTCTCCTCCTGTCGCGACAGTTCAGGAGCCTGATGCAGCATCAGGTACGTCTTCTCAAGCGCAGGCATCTGCGCAGCCGCATCACTCTGCAACGTAGCCGTAGGAATCTGTGCGACGCAGGAGGCCGCCAACAACGAGGCGGAAAGGGCAAACGCAAATGTCTTCATGGCGCGAGTATAAGCGCGCCACGAAGACATTTTTCCGAAAAGATAAAGACTAGGTAGCCGAAGGCAACGAACGCTGCGACGCCGGCAACAGCGCCAGCCGAAGCTCCTCCGCCAGCGCACCCAGCGGATTGCTCACAGTCTTCTTGATGATGGTCAGCAGCGATTCACCACGCTTCTGCATGAGGTATGCCGCGGTCACACCCGCAGCCAGTGTCGCCAGAAATACAAATCGCTTCATGTTCATAACCATCTATCTCCATGCTTCTCTTGAGTGGACGCACCAACATCGTTCCGGGTTGGTTCCCACGTTACATCGCGCGATCATACGACCGAAGGTCGTCATCCTGAGCGAAGCCGAAGGACCTGCATTCCTCTCCTTCACTACGACGCCTCAGGGAAAAACTTACGCACAAAACCCAAACCACAAACCGCATCCAATCCCCTTATGGAAGCCACGCAGAGACACTCCCTCCTGCCCTGGACACCGCTTATTGTGGCTGCCTTCGCCAGCTACGGCCCCGTCGGTTGGAACTACGGCTTCGCGCTGTACTTCCTCAACTACAACCACGGCTTCGTAAAACGCGGATTCGTTGGCGAACTCTTCTCACACTTCGCCTACCTCACACGCGGCCAACTTCTTCTTGCGGAATATCTCTTCCTGGCCGCAGCTTTCGTACTTTGCTACACCGTCTTCCGCCCCTTACTCTTCCGCAATCGTGAAACATCCATGATTGCCGTGCTGCTGTTAAGCGCACCGGCAGCTTTGCCACACATTGGCTATCTCTTCGCGCAACCCGACGTCACTCTGTTCCTTCTCTTGCTGCTCTGCCTGTGGATGCTGTTCAACATGTCGCCATTCGCAGCCGCATGCGCAACGATCCCGCTCTGCATCATCGCTCTCTGCACGCATGAAGCCTTCTCGCTCATGTTCTATCCACTCGTGGTGGCCATCCTGATCGAGCAATGCCGCACACGCCGCTTGCCCTGGATCGCGGCCATCGCACACGTAGCCATCATCGGCGCAGCCTTTCTCGCCATCCTTCACTTCGGCAAATTGAAAGTCTCACCGGACACCATCCTTCAGGAAGCTCTCACAAGAACCAACGTCGGCATTCAACGCCAGGTCTACGATGTGATGGCCTCCAGCTTCGCAGAACAGCGCGAACTCGTCCGCCGCATGTACAACTCGCTCATATGGAAGCTGCTTGCCCTCACCATCTGTATCGCTGCGCCATACTTCTTTCTGCTCGGCAAGCTCCTTCGTCGCTCCATGCGTGCGGCCGCCATGCCTTCATGGCAACAAGCCATCACATCCCTGCTCTTTCTTTCGCCGCTTCTGCTCTGCTATCTCGGCCACGACTTCACACGATGGATCGGAGCAGCCTGCATTGATGCCAGCCTCTTCATCCTCGCGCTCGCACAAACAAATGCAGCCGTCCGCGACACACTCACACGTTGGACAACCAACGAGAACATCACTGCATGGCTTGCGTATCTCATCGCAGCAGGCCCCATGGGCGCCACTGGCATTCGCTCTGCGGAGCTGCTGCTCACAGCATGGTCAGGCCGTTAAGAATCTCGCTCCGTGTACACCGCCGCCCAGGCGATGAGTACAAACTGCAACGGAATACGCCCATATAACAACCACACAGGAATTGAGGAGAAACGCCCTGGATGCATTGCCATGAAGACATGCACATCAAAGTAGAGCACCAGCATGGCGATAATGCCGCAGGCCGCAAACCATCGTGTTTGCCGTGGCAGCAAACCCAGGCCCCCAAGGATTTCCGCCGCGCCGCTGATCCGCACCAGCGCGATCGGATGGCTGTAGTGCGGCGGCATGATCGCTGCATACATCCCTGTATGCCAGAAATGATTCACCCCGGCAGCCACATAAAAGATCGCCTGCAAGCCAAGCCCAACACGATATAGCAAACGACGCATGGATTTTCCTTCCGACCCCACAAACGAAAAAGCCTCGCCGAAGCGAGGCCCTTTTCGCGCAGAGAGTCCCCCTTTACTTGCGGGAATCTCGGGCAGCCTTTACATAATCGTGGCTCGTCTGAATATGAGCCGCCTGCGTGCTCAGCAACTGGTGCACCGGCAGCGGCAGATCATGCTTCAGTGCATCGGCATACACCTTCTTCGCCCTATCCTCACCTGATTCCGCTGTCTCCAGCAGCGTATGGTCGCCACCGCCCAGCTTCGCCTTCAGATCGCCCCACGTACGATGAATCGCGCCAGCCACGCTGCCCGTTTCCTTGTACGCATCGCCGACGCCTTCCTTGATCAGCACATCTTCCAGCTCGCCCTTGAAGGAAGCGCGCTTCAGGCTCTCCGCCAGGAAATAACGCTTCAGCGTCTCGTCGTGCAGCTTCTCACCAATCTCGCGAAAACCTTGCTGGCCATCGATCAGTGATTCAATCACGTCCTTCAGTACCGATTCCGTTTCCTTCAGCAGCTCTGCCATTGCGTTCTTTTCCTTGCGGGCTGGTTGCCCTGTGTCGTTCTAGATTGATCTCCGCATGTTGCGGGAGAAACAAAATCCTTGCCATGGCCGTGGGCGGTGTCCCCCGGTTGCATTGCGATTCTCCTTGGCCGGAAGCTAGGGGAGGAAATCGCGAAAACCCCCGCCACCGCCCTGCCATGGTCTTTGTGTCAAGGACCCGCGGCTCATGCAGCGGGTTCAGTGTGTTCCGGAAAATTCACCCGGTGTGTTTCTAGAACGTTAGGAGCCATCTACCGCCGTGCGGGTTGCCCACGCGGGTTCCTCCCCCAGATTGCGCACCCTTTCCGCCGCCAACCGGTAGAGAATCGGGCATGATACCCTCCGTGTCCGCACCTCCGCGTACAAGGAAAGGTTCACAGGAGATTTGCTGCCTATGAAGCCGCTCCGCCTGGAGATGACCCCCACCCGCAGCCGACGGCTGAATGAAATCCTTGGCCTGCTGTTACTGGCCGCCGCTGTACTGCTGGTGCTTGCGCTGGTTAGCTACACCCCCGACGACCCCTCCCTGAACACCGTCGGCGGATTTAGCGGAACCACCGCGCTCCGCCCCGTGCACAACTGGGCCGGACGCATCGGTGCGCTCCTCAGCGACCTCCTCCTGCAGATCCTCGGTATCGCCGCCTTCGTCTTTCCCATCATGCTCGGCCGCCTGGGCATCTGCTGGATGCGCTCTCAGGCACAGGGATCGCCCGCCGCCAAGACCATCGGCCTTGTCCTCTGGATCCTCGCTGCTCCCACGGCCCTCGCGCTCATTCCCGTGCATCTTCTATGGCGCAGCGCTCTGCCGATTGAAGGATCGCTCGGTCGCGTCCTCTCCGGCTTCGTTGTTGGATTGCTCAACTACCCCGGCGCCTGCGTCGTCGTAGGGCTGCTCGTCCTCCTCAGCCTCTATCTCTCGACGACCTTCACTTTCAACACCGCGCAGGACTGGGCAGGTCAACGCCTCGGCATCTTCGGACGCATTCGCGAACGTTATCTCTCATGGCGTGGCGACCGCGGCAATCTGAAAGCCTCACGCGCCGCCAACAAGCTGGAAACCCGCCGCGAACGCGAAATCGCACGACAGGACGCCGCCAACGCCAAAGCCAACGCTGCGGCCCAGCGCGCTGCCAACGGCGGCTCGCTCATCACCAGCCTCTTCGCCAAGTGGAGCCTCTGGCGCAAAGGCATCCGTCCCGACGCCGAAGTCATCGACGACATGCCCGCCTCCCGCACCATGTGGTCCAAGATGCCGCGCACTAACGTCGACGCCGACCCCGACCCTGAATTCGCCCCCCTGCCGCACCATCTGCAGGAGGAAGCCGACGCCGCACTGCAAGCCGAGGTCACCGGCGTCGACGCACCGCTCAACGGCAGCATGCTCGAAGCCGCACCCTCGCAGGAAAACTTCTCCGACTGGCATCAGTCCGCATCGCACGCCACAGACGACCAGGCCTTCGCCTGGCTGAACAGCCGCGAGGCCGAACAGTCGCAGCGCACACGCTCAGCCGAAGTCGTTCCCTTCCCCGTCGCCGCAACGCGTCCCGAAGCCACATTACCGCCCGCTCCTCCGGAAGAAAAAATCTCCTTCGGCAAGCGCGCCGACGAGTCCATCAAGACCGTCACGCTCACCGCCAAATCCGTCCACGGCTACAAGCTGCCGCCCTCGTCGCTGCTGCACCACGACAACAAGCACGCCGCCGTCCGCGAAGAAGCCCTGCGCGAAGAGGCCCGCATCCTCGTTGAAAAGTGTGGCGAATTCGGCGTTGACGGCCAGGTCACCCAGATCAACCCCGGCCCCGTCGTCACCACCTTCGAGTTCCGCCCCGACGCCGGCGTGAAATACTCCCGCGTCACCGGCCTCGCCGACGACCTCTGCCTCGCCATGGCCGCCGAATCCGTCCTCATCGAACGCATGCCCGGCAAATCCACCGTCGGCATCCAGGTCCCCAACAGCGACCGCGAAACCATCTGGCTCCGCGACGTCGTCGAATCCGAAGGCTTCGCCAACTCCCGCTCCAAGGTCGAAATGGCCATGGGCAAGGACATCAACGGCCGCATCGTCACCGCCAACCTCGCCGCCATGCCTCACGTCCTCATCGCCGGCTCAACGGGCAGCGGTAAATCGGTCGCCATCAACGCCATGATCATGAGCGTTCTCTTCAAGGCCACCCCCGAAGAAGTCCGCATGATCCTCGTCGACCCCAAGCGCGTCGAACTCGGCATGTACGAGGGCATCCCGCACCTCTTCACGCCCATCATCACCGAGCCCAAACTCGCGGCCAACGCTCTCCGCAACGCCGTCCGCGAAATGGAGCGCCGCCTCAAGCTCCTCGCCTCGCGCCACGTCCGCAACCTCGACCAGTACAACAAGCTCTTCGACAGCGGCCAGCTCTTCAACGAAGACGGCGAAGAGCAGCAGCCCCTGCCCTACATCATGATCATCATCGACGAGCTCGCCGATCTCATGATGCTCGACAAGGCCAACGTCGAAGAGTCCATCACCCGCCTCGCACAGATGGCCCGCGCCGTCGGCATCCATCTCGTGCTCGCCACGCAGCGCCCCAGTGTCGACGTCATCACCGGTCTCATCAAGGCTAACGTCCCCACGCGTATGTCCTTCCGCTTGGCGACGAAAGTCGACAGCCGCACCATCATCGACAGCAACGGCGCAGAATCGCTCCTCGGTCGCGGCGACATGCTCTTCCTGCCGCCGGGCACATCACGCCTCCAGCGCGTCCACGCCCCCTTCGTCACAGAGAAGGAAATCTCTGACGTGGTCGAGTTCTGGAAGCAGCAGGGCGAAGCCGAATACGCCGAAGGCTTCCTCGACGGCCCCAAGGACGACAAGGGCAACAACCTCTTCGACGGCGACGGCAACAACGACCAGGACGAACTCTTCGACGACGCAGTCCGCCTCGTCTTCGAATTCGGCAAGGCCAGCACATCGCTACTGCAACGTCGCCTGCGCATAGGCTACGGCCGAGCCGCCGCCCTAATCGACATGATGGAACGCGACGGCCTAGTAGGCCCCGCCGACGGCAGCAAACCCCGCGAAATACTCAAGTCCCCCGACTTCTACCGCGAAGTAGACGAAGCCCTCCGTTAACCATCCAAACCTCCACAAAACCAAGAGCCCTGCGTATCAAGCGCAGGGCTTTCTATTTGAAATTCCTGATCTCACATAAGCCGACTTCACAGGACTAATTTCTTGCGCTCGTTCAGAAGCTCGTAGAAGGTGACGGCAATGGTGTTAGGACCTGATGGAGATCGGAATCACGCCAAGGGAAACTGAACTCCGGTGAGTTGTTCTGTAATGTGCCAAAGCTTGCTGGCAGTTGCTGGATCAAGGGCCGCTGCAGCAATCCTGGCTTTGGCGGGCAGGCCTTTCAGTTCCTGAAAACCATCAGGACCGTAATAACCTCCGGGTTCAGCGCTCGGGTCCGTAGCGGCGAAAAGTGTTGGAAGAGCGCCATGATGCGCGTCCTGCGAGAGAAAAGGTTTGAGCACTTTCGTAGCGATGCGCAACGGATTCAGGAAGCCCGCGTCCCCCGGACCGCTGGTCTGCAGATTGGTGATGGCATAGCCCGGATGCGCTGCCGTCACAATGACAGGCGAATGCAGTGCGGTGAGACGGCGCTGCAGTTCGATGGCAAAGATGGAGTCCGCCAGCTTTGATTGCGCGTAGGCGCCCCACATGGGGCTATAGCGGCGTTCGGACTGCAGGTTCTCAAAATCGATCTTGCCCATCTTGCTTGCAGTCGAAGAGACAATCACAATGCGTGAGCCTGCCTGCGGCTTCACAGCGCGGAAGAGAAGCGCGGTGAGCGCGAAAGGACCGAGGTAGTTGGTAGCAAACTGGCGCTCATAGCCGTCCGGTGTGAGCTGGCGATGGGGAATGGCCATGACGCCGGCGTTGTTGATGAGCAGATCAAGCGAAGGCTGCGGATAGCGTTGGAGAATGCGCTCAGCGAAGGCGGCGACTGAAGAAAGCTCGGCCAGGTCGAGGACCTCTGGCAGCAGCTTTGCGTTCGGAACTTCCTGACGGATAGCCGCGGCGGCAGACTCTGCCTTTTCGGTCGTCCGTGCAGGCAGGATGATTTCAGCTCCCCGGCGCGCGAGTTCAAGCGCGGTGTGAAAGCCAATTCCGCTGTTGGCTCCAGTGATGAGAACGCGACGACCTTGCTGTGAGGGGATGTTCTGAGCTGTCCAATTCGTCTTCATAAGCGCTACTATGAGCCAGTCAGTATCCAATAGCAATAAGGCACCTTTTTGGCTTATATGCACCTGGAGGTAACTAATGAGCAAAAGTGCAAGACCAATTTTGAAAAAGTCCCCGAGAACGTCTCGCCGGAGATCTTCCATAGACTGGGGAAGTACGAATGCAGCCTGTGAAGCATTAGGACCGAGCGGGGAGACTCTGGCGCGTGACATGGTCACTCGTATGGCCGAGAAATGGACGCTGTGGACGCTCGCTGTGCTGGCCGAAGCGGGCGAGCCAATGCGATTTTCGCGCGTGATGGAGAAAGTAGAGGACGTTAGCCAGAAGTCGCTGACGAAGACCTTGCGACAATTGGAGCGTGATGGGCTCGTTACACGGGAAGTGTTTCCGGAGGTCCCTCCGCGCGTGGAGTATGAAGTGACGGATCTGGGACTGGAGATGCTTGAGCAAGTTCATCCCCTATGGGTGTGGGCAGTAGAAAACCTAGACCGTTTTCAGAAGGCACAAGCAACATTCGACCAGCGGTAGATAAATCCCCATAAACGCCGTTATCACCCAGCGACTCAGATAGTGGACACCTTCGACTATCTACGTGCGCGTAAGCGCATCGTTCGCGCAAAGCGCGATTTCTTTCGGAAGGGCAGGGCTTCAGCCCTGCCGTAAAACCCGCAACTAAGAAATCGCGCGGCCACCAAGACAAACAGGAGCATAACTTCTAACCCCGCGCGGCCACAGAAGCTCATGGCTGGCCCACGCCGAAGGCGTCGAGAACGGTACGAAAGTACCTGTCAAGCCCCAAAACCACCCAATTCCAACAAACCAAAAGGGATAGAGCTGGCATGGTATTTCCGCCAAACCACTAAAATAGAAGTATGCACATCATTCTCTGGGAATTCGTAGTGCCAGCGGATGCACGCGAGAGATTCCAGCAGGCCTACGGCCCGGATGGCGATTGGGCGCAACTCTTCCGCCGCGCGAAAGGCTACCTCGGAACGGAATTACTGCACTCCGACACTGCGCCGGAAGTCTTCCTGACCATAGATCGATGGGAAACCGCCTCCCATTTCGAAAGCTTCCAGAGAAACTTCGGACGCGAGTACCGCGAACTCGATCAAAAGCTCGAAGGAATCAGCACCTCCGAACGAAAAATCGGTGTGTTTTCAGCCGTCGATCCCATCTAAGTCTTTTAGAAAGACGATTTTGCCTCTAACCCCAATGGGCAGAAGATTTTACAACCACTCGCGCCGTAAACCCAATAGAAAGACGATTTTAGAAAAACAGGGGGGAGGGGGG
>NZ_JAEDXV010000044.1:0-22426 GCF_036877645.1 Terriglobus sp. ADX1 | reverse complement strand
GCGTCGACCTTGTCGGTGGAGATTTCGAAGATGGGCTCGTCACGCTTGACGGTGTCGCCAACCTTCTTGAGCCACTTGGTGATGGTGCCTTCTGTGATGGACTCGCCCATCTGCGGCATCAGAACATCTGTGCTTGCGCCGGTGGTTGCTACAGGAGCAGCAGCCGCTGCTGCTTTGGGTGCTTCGGCGGCCGGAGCCGGTGTGGCGGCAGGTGCCGGAGCGGCGGCGGAGCCCTCCGCGTCCAAAATAGCCACGATGGTGTTGATGGCGACAGTATCGCCTTCCTTCACCTTGATTTCCTTCAGCACGCCTGCTGCAGGCGAGGGGATTTCCGCGTCAACCTTGTCGGTTGAAATCTCAAAGAGGGGTTCGTCTCGCGCGACCGTGTCGCCCGGTTGTTTCAGCCACTTGGTAAGGGTGCCTTCGGTGATGGATTCGCCCATCTGGGGCATGACGACTTCGGTTGCCATGAGATTCCTTCGTAAAAGTGATCGTGATGGCCACTTACGGGCCTTTATTCCAGACCAGAAGATTATAGAGCGGCAGCTATAGCTCGCGCATGTCTGAACGGTTATCGCACGTTTGGTTCGAGTATCGGTTGTTGGAGTAGCGACTCAAGCGATTCCACTGCGAGCATCTGCCGTTCGAAAACGGTGCCAAAGTTGCGGGAAACCATGTTGCGCGCGCTCTCCATCGTGGGTGAGAGCAAGGCTGGATCGTCTACTTCGCTTTCGAGTGAGGTCGGCATGCGGTCAGTGATACCGCAGGGGACAATCCATTGGAAGTCGCGAAGGTCGGTGGTGACATTGAGCGCGAAGCCGTGCGAGGTGACCCCCTGAGAGACGTGAACACCGATGGCTGCGAGTTTGCCTTCGAGTACAGAGCCTCCGCCGATGGTCCATACGCCGGTGCGGCCCTTGATGCGCTGGGCCTGCACACCGAAGTTGCGACAGGTACGGATGAGCACTTCTTCGAGCAAACGAACGAAATCGACTGGGCCCAGGTGTGGGCCTTTCTTGCCAGGCAAGTCACCGCGAAGATCGACGATGGGATAACCGACGAGCTGACCGGGGCCGTGATACGTCACGTCGCCGCCGCGGTTGATTTCGTGGATTTCTACGCCTTTGTTCTTCAGAACTTCGTCGGACGCCAGAATGTTTTCGCGATGGGCGTTACGGCCGAGGGTAAGAACCGGTGGGTGCTCCAGAAGAACGAGAGTGTCCGCGATGCTGCCTGCTTTGCGCGCCGCGACCAGATCCTGTTGTACGCGCAGGCCCTCTTCGTAGCTGGTGCGACCGAGATTGAGGAGATTCACGATCATGGAAAACTCAAGTGCATGAAGAAGGACGCCGCGTGTGGCGGCGTCCTTTTGATTGTGGATGGATTACGCGTTCAACGACATGCCGTAGACCGCCGAGTAGCCATCAAGCAGGCTTTCGCTCAGCGTGGGATGCGCGTGGACGGTGTACATCAACTCTTCCACCGTCATCTCAGCATCCATTGCAACAACTGCTTCTGCGATCAGCTCTGTCGCGAAGGGGCCGATGATGTGTACGCCAAGAATCTCGCCGTACTTGGCATCTGCAACGACCTTCACGAAGCCGTCGTGTGCATTGAGGATCGTGGCCTTGGAGTTTCCGGCGAGCGGGAACTTGCCCACCTTCACTTCGTGTCCTGCGGCCTTTGCAGCGGCTTCGGTCAGGCCCACGCTACCAATCTGCGGTTCGCAGTAGGTGCAGCCGGGGATGCGCAGGCGATTGATGGGGCGTGCATATTTGCCAGCGATGTGTGCCGCAGCAACCGCACCGGACATGGAACCGGAGTGAGCCAGCAACGGCAGACCCGAGACGATGTCGCCGATGGCGTAGATACCGGGCTCGGCGGTTTGCTGATACTGGTCGACCTTGATAGCGGTGCGATCCACTTCAATCTTTGTGGACTCAAGATTAAGGCCAGCGGTGCGCGGTGCGCGGCCGATAGCGACGAGAACCTTATCGGCTTCCTTGATGTTGTCCTTGCCATCGCTGGTGGTGAAGTGGACCTTCACGCCGGTCTTGGTCTCTTCAATCTTGTTGACCTTCGCGGATACGTGGCTATCGATGCCGCGCTTCTTGTACTGGCGCAGGAACTCCTTGGAGATGTCTGCGTCTTCCACCGGAACCAGGCGATCTGCCATCTCAATGATCGTCACTTCGGAATTGAAACTCTTGAAGACGGACGCAAACTCAACGCCCACGGCGCCAGAGCCGATGACGACGAGCGACTTCGGCAGCTTGTCCAGCGAGAGGATTTCGATGTTGGTCAGAATCTTGTCGTTGGCGGTATAGCCGGGAATCATGCGGGCGTCGCTGCCAGTGGCCAGAACGATCTTCTTCGCCTGTACCTGCTGCTTCTTGCCTTCAAACTCCACATCCACGGTGTGCACGCCGTTCTTCGCCGGGCCGGTCAGTTTGCCGGTGCCGCGGACGAGCGTGACTTTGTTCTTTTTGACCAGGTACTGCAGGCCTGCAGTGTGCTTGTTGATGATGTCCTGCTTGCGCTTGAGCACCTGCGGCCAGTTCACTGTGCCGTTGCCAATGCCATCGATGCCGTACATAGTGGCTTCGTTGGCATGGTCGAAGATTTCTGCAGAATGCAGCATTGCCTTGGTGGGAACACAGCCTACATGGAGGCAGGTGCCCCCAAGCTTGTCACTCAATTCAATCAGGGCAACCTTAAGTCCGTACTGCGCCGCGCGAAATGCGCACGAATAACCTGCAGGGCCGCCGCCAATTACGGCCACATCAAAGATGGTCTCTGCCACGAATCTTTCTCCAGATCGCAGACCGGATGTCATGGAGTTTTCCCGACTGGCCCGGCCGCCGCATGGACCTTGGTCCACGCCCTGATATTAGAGTACGCCTTCCGCCTTCACGATCTAACTGACACCGTAAAGCGTCCAGGTCCGTTCGCGGATTGGGGCATTGGTACGAACTAAAACAAATTTCCAGCTAAAATCCGGACGCTTGTGGCGTCATAAAACGACATAATGCGTCTAGTGGCGTCAAAATGAAAGAGGGCGGGCCTAAGACCCAGCCCGGCGGAGAAGAAGCTTGCAGACGAAGATTCGACACACTGAAGTAATGAAGAAGCAGTCGAAACAGGCTAAGCTCCGTACGCTTCGAGTATTGCTTCTGTTGGGTTGTGTGCCTTCTGGACTGACGGTGTTGCAAGTACACGCGCAGACGCAGATAGCCGAAGCTGTCGCGAAGGGACTGCCTGATGCGCCCGCCCCACAGAACACCTCGCACGTCGATCAAAGCCACCGGTCTCCCGTGCCGCTGCCTTCGGGCAATGCGACCCTGGCCGGAACGGTCACGGATAGCGATTTGGCCGGTATTCCAGGGGCGACGGTCGAACTACTGGGAGAAGCCGGGGAGCTTTACAAGAGTGGTTCGACGGATGAGGGGGGCGTCTTTCAATTTCACGGCATACCGGGTGGAAACTATCGACTGCGCGTCGAGCGAAAGGGCTTTTCCCAAGTCACTACCGAGCGGGTCACCGTGATGGAGGGGGAGGCTCTGGAGGCGCCACCAATCCGGCTGACGGTAGGATCCGATGCGACAGAGATAACAGTGCGACCGACAGAAGAGATCGCTGAAGAGCAGATTCGCGTGCAGGAAAAACAACGTGTCTTTGGTGTTTTCCCTAACTTTTACGTGAGTTACATCTGGGATGCGGCGCCCATGAATGCAAAGCAGAAGTACAAGCTGGCGTTGCATAAGATGTTCGATCCCATGACCTTTGTCGAAGTCAGTGCTGCCGCCGGGATTCAGCAGGCTGCTGACGTCCATTCCGACTTTGGTGGAAGTGCGGAGGGATACGCCAAACGTTGGGGAGCACAGTTTGCAAACGGGCGCACCGGCGAGTTGTTAGGCCGCGCAGTCTTCGCCTCCGTCTTCCGCCAGGATCCGCGGTATTTCTATCAGGGGTCCGGATCGACACGGTCACGTGTTTTTCATGCGATTGGCTCTGCGTTCGTGGCGCGAAGCGACAAAGGCACGACCATGCCGAACTATGCCTACCTGCTGGGCAATCTAAGTTCCGGTGCTCTATCGAACCTCTACTATCCTGCGAACGATCGAGGGGCGGGGCTGGTCTTCCAGAATGCGGCTATCGGCATTGGTGGACGTGCCATGCAGAACCTGATTCGAGAATTCGTCACCAAGCAACTGACAACGAACGTGCCGGGCAACGGCAAACCCGCTTCAGGAACGCCGTAATCTGAATCACGGCGGCTTTATTTTGTTTTCTTGTGGCTCTGTGTCTTCTTCGCTGTTGAACGTGATGCCGTAGTCCTTTTCTTTGAAGGCGTGGCTTTTGTCCTGCGTCCACGAGCACCCGGAGCCAGCCGCACCGACTCAGCCACGTAGATCTTGCGTCCCACGGGCAGCGTACTGGAGCCCAAGTGGTTCCACTGGCGGAGGTTCTCCGTGGTCACGTTGAAACGGTCAGCCACGGTCACCAGTGTGTCTCCGCGGCGCGTGGTGTACTGCAGCGGATGCAGGTTGGAGGAGGATGCGGAGACCACCGGAATTACCAGGTCGTCGCCCTCTTCTACTGCAGAGTTCGCGGGAAGATCGTTGGCGGCCAGAATGTCTGCTGCGCTCACCTTGTAAAGCTGCGCCACCTGATCCAGTGATTCGCCTGCGACGACTTCGTGGAAGCGCCATGAGGAGCGCTTCTCCACCGGAATGGCGGCGATGCGTTCGTTGAACTTGTCCTTCGTTCCTTTCGGAATGTGCAGGTCAAACGGAGTGCCGTCGGGCGTGCTCAATCGCAGGAGTGCGGGGTTCAGGCCGACCAGATCTGTCATGCTCGCGCCGGTGATATCAGCGGCCAGATGAAGATCCATCGCGTAGTCCACGGTGACAGTGTCGTAGAGAACAGGGGCAGCCGGATGCAGATCGGTCAGGCCATACTTTTCCGGGTTTTTCGCCATCAGGATGGCAGCCAGAATCTGCGGGACGTAGTTCTTCGTCTCGCGCGGCATCGCGTTGCGGCGATACAGCTCCCAATAATCGGCGTATCCGGTGCGCTGTACAGCGCGCTGCATGTTGCCTGGACCCCAGTCGTACCCGCCCATCGCCAGGTACCAGTCGCCAAACTGGTCGTAGAGTCCCTTCATGTACTTGGCGTATGCGCGGGTGCTCTTTTCCGGGTCGAAACGCTCGTCAAAGTATCCGTTGCGCTCCAGACCGTAGGCTCCCTTGAAGGGCATGAACTGCCACATGCCGCCCGCGCCGCTGGAGGCATTGAGAGCCTGCGGCTGGAAGCCGGATTCGGCTACGGCCAGATAGATCATGTCCTGCGGTACGCCTTCCTCGCGCAGCACGCCCTGCATCATGTCCTTGTACTTACCCAGGCGCTCCAGCGAAGCGCGCATGTGAGCTGTGAAGGAGCGGGAGTTGGCGAAGGCGTTGATGTAGCCCGCGACCTCCGGGTTAATGACCAGCGGCAAGTCCGAAGTGGTGTTCAATGTGCTCTTCAGGCTGGCTGTTTGTTCCGGTGTGGCGTCTGAGAAGGTCAGGTCGTTAACGGCTTCCAGGGGTGTCTCTTCCTGCTTGGGAGAGAAGCCGTTGCCCTGTTTCAGCGCGTCCATCTCCAACGCGTTGACTGCATCCACTGTGCGCTCGAACTCATCGCTCAGGGTGGGATCAGCCTTGATATCAAGACCGCTGGTCAACATCAGGTCGACGGCGTGGTCAAAATCATTGCGTGCTGCGTCCAGATTGCCTGTGCGGTAGTTCTGCACACCGCTGCGATAGGAGCGATCCACCTGCTGGATCAGGTTGCCAATCCGTGGATTTGTCTGTTCTACCGTTTGCGCATTATTGCCGCCCACCGTCTTCGGGAGTGCCGGAGCAGTGGCGTTTACGGGAGGTTTCGCCGCCGGCTGCTGCGGACATCCCATCAGGAATACGGTGCATGCCGAAGCCGCGATGGCCGCAAGGGGTCGGATTCGGGACGAAAGCTGGATCATCGGCACTCCCGCCATTGTATCGGCGGCCACAGAATTGGCGCATCTCCGGTCCTCCAATCCGTGGGGTGACCCAAAGGTGGTAGCAGCGGTTGATTACCAGTGGTATGTGGGAGTAGGCTTTTGTGCGATTTCGCATTGTGTGCTGCGAAGTGATGCTGTTGGCTGCCTTGGTATACGACGGGCAGGTGATTTCAAAAGGTAGATAGTCCTATGGATTCTTTGCTTTTGCTCTTCTCAGGTATTGCGATTACGGTGATTCTCCCCTGTCTCATCGCGAGTTTGTTGCGCGATGTGGCCAGACGCGGTGCTCACCTCGTTTAATCGGTGCTTCGTTGCGATTCAGGCATGCGCGCGGTTTCCCATGCCTGCCAGAGCATCCAGATGGTTCCAAGGGGATGCAGTGGAAGCCAGCGCCAGTGCGTACGCTTACGTAACGCATAGATAGCCGTAGGAAGATAACTGAACAACAGAGCGCAGATAGCCCAACCTACGGCTGCCATCCCCACGCGGATCGGTGGCCCAAGGAACGGGATGATGTAATACGTTCTTTTCCACGCGAGCCAGAGTAGAACCGGCGGAAGCGCCTGTCCAGGCAGTACCAGCAGCGTCAGCAGCAGCAACTGCGTGATGGATAACTTCCTGTCGCTCCTCCATACAGACGGACTCAACAGAATTGCAGCCATCGCTATTGCACACACCGTTGCTGCAATGCACCACGCCAGTATCATCGGTCGCTCCGTTCGGCACTGTCGCTACGTTCTTACTCAGCCCGCAAAACCAGCAATGCGTCGCCCCTTGCAGCCAGATGCAGCGATCCGTTCTTGCCGTTGCCAACCCCGCAGATCCTTTGGCTCGTTGCCGTCAGTGTATGTCTGCATGCTCTTTGCATGAAGAACGGATAGATTCAGGCGTTACATCGCGTTCAGTGCCGTCGCAACAGCATCGACGTGAAATCTGCGCGCATCAGAAACCTCCGATTCAGATGTGTCCGAATCTTATGCCAACCAAACCTTACTCTGCTGGCGACGCATCCCATGAATTGCGAGAGGGATGCACATGGCCAAGCCGGAAGAGGAGTGGATTGAAGTTGCGGGCCGCAGCGTACGCATCTCCAATCCGCACAAGCCGTACTTCACGAGCGGCGTGCAGCTTTCGAAGATCGATATCGTTCGCTATTACCTGAGCATTGCAGACGGTGCGCTGAACGGCATCCGCAATCGGCCCATTGTGCTAAAGCGATTTGTAGATGGGGCGGAAAAGGAGCCTTTCTATCAGAAGCGCGCGCCATCAGATACGCCGGATTGGTTGCGTACGGTCACGCTCAGTTTCCCCTCTGGCCGTACAGCGGAAGAAGTCGTGGTGGATGACGCGGCGGGGTTGGCATGGATCGTTAATCTCGGGTGCATTGAGTTGCATCCACATGCTGTTACTGCGGACGATCTGGATCATCCCAATGAACTTCGCATCGATCTCGATCCGCAGCCCGGTGTCGCGTGGAGCGATGTGTGTTCTGTCGCCATGCAGGTGAAGTCGCTTTTGGACGAAGCAGGTTTGGTGGGATGGCCCAAGACCAGTGGCTCGCGCGGCATTCATATCAACGTGCGCATTGATCCGCGTTGGAGTTTTACGGATGTCCGTCGTGCCGCGCTTGCGCTGGCACGCGAAGTGGAACGGCGACATCCCATGGCCAGCAGCAAATGGTGGAAGGAAGAGCGCCACGGTGTATTTCTGGACTACAACCAAAATGCGAAGGATCGCACTACCTGTAGTGCATACAGTGTGCGTCCGCTGCCGGATGCTCGCGTGAGCACACCGCTCGCATGGGATGAGGTCATGCAATGTGACCCGTCAGAGTTCACCGTGCTCACGGTGCCGGAACGCTTCAGTAAGATCGGTGATCCTCAGGCAGCAATGGATCAAAACGCAGGTTCGCTGGATGCCTTGCTCGAGATGTCATTACGCGATGAGGCGAATGGCATTGGTGATGCGCCATGGCCTCCGCACTTTAAGAAGCAGTGGAATGAAGGCAAACGGGTTCAGCCATCCAAAGCGAAGAAGCCCGACACGGAAGAAGGTGAAGACGCCGATCCTGCTGCATCTGCAAAGAAGTCTCGTGCCACAGGAAGAAGAAAATCCGCTATGCCTCTGCTGGTGATTGCGCAATCGCCAGATAAAGCCGCAGCGCAGGAAGGGTTGGATCGTTGGAAACAAAAATATCCTGAGGCCGCAGAGCAGCTCGCCGAGGATGACATTCTGGTGGACCGCATGCGTGGTTCTGCGTACGTCTGGTATCGCATTCGGGTGAATCTGCGTCATGTGCCAGAGGAGATGCGGCCACTGCAGGAACCGCCTGATCCTGATGATGATCCAACGCGTGCGTGGCGTTCAGAAAGGATGAAGGAATGAAGCCAATCGCCGTGTTATCCGTGTTGTTTCTTGTCTGTACTTCGCTCACAGGCTGTATTGTTATGGGTTATTCCACGCGTACTGGTTTCTTCTTCTGGCCGGGAAGCGCCCTCATCACTTTAGTGGTGGTAGTGGTGCTATGGATTCTCTTTCGCAATCGTTGATCACTTGCGCTCGGGAAAAATGTGCATCAACTCTGCTGCCGGCACCACTTCCAGTTGCGCGTAGGTACAGTCCTTCGGTGCCTTGTCTGGCCGCCATCTGCGGAAGTGCGCCAGGTGGCGAAAGCGATCACCCTGCATGTGTTCATATGCGACTTCAACCACCAGCTCTGGTCGTATCGGCACCCACGAAAGATCTTTGCCTCCGCTCCATCGTGATTGGCCTCCGGGCATGCGTCCACCGGCTTGCGCTGCGGCATCCGCCCAGTTTTTCCATGGATGATGGGCCAAGGCATCTTCGCGATACGGCGCGAGAAACTCTGTTAACTCCTTACGCTTTGCCGCGGTGAAGCTCGCACACACGCCGACATGCTGGAGCGCGCCCGCATCGTCAAACAGCCCCAACAAGAGAGAGCCAACGGCTACATCCTCTCCATTCTTGTGCCATCGAAAGCCTGCTACGACGCAATCGCAATCGCGTTCATGCTTCACCTTCAGCATGGTTCGTTTGTCCGGCGTGTACGGTCCTTCCAACGGTTTTGCCATCACGCCGTCAAGACCAGCTCCCTCAAATCGTGTGAACCAGTCTTTCGCCACAGATCGATCCCGGGTCGCAGGTGTCAGATGGATCGGCGGATTGGCATGGGCAAGCACCTGCTCCAGAGCTGCGCGCCTATCGCGAAACGGAACCTCGCGAAGATCGTGATCGCCATTCTGCAGCATGTCGAAAAATACGACAGACGCAGGTGTCTGCTGAGCGAGCATCTTTACCCGCGATGCCGCCGGATGAATGCGCAACGACAACAGATCGAAGTCCAGCCCGTGTTTGGTCGCGATGACAATTTCGCCATCCAGGACGCATCGCTGTGGTAACTGCTGCAACAGTGATTCGCGAAGCTCTGGGAAATAGCGATCCAGTGGCTTGCCGTCGCGGCTTTGAATCAACAAATCGTCGCCATCGCGAAAGATGAGCGCACGAAATCCATCCCACTTAGGCTCAAAACTCCAATGCTGCGTGTCCTCAGGGATGGTGTCCACACGCTTGGCCAGCATGGGAAGAATCGGCGCTTGTGCAAGCAGGCTCATGCATCAGTTGGATGCAGCTACACCCTCCAGAGCAAGCTCGGCGGCATTTGCCTGCATGGCCCGCAGGCAGTTTTCAATATGTTCTTCCATCGGAATGCCCAGCAATGTCGCGCCTTCTGTAATGTCCTCACGATTTACACCACGCGCGAAAGCCTTGTCCTTCATCTTCTTCTTCACACCTGCCACTTCCACGTCGAGAATGCTCTTCGTGGGCTTTACCAGTGCGCACGCGGTAAGAAATCCAGCCAATTCATCACAGGCAAACAGCGCGCGGTCCAGATGGCTTTCGCGTGCGGCACCGGTGTACGAAGCATGCGCCAGGATCGCATGGCGAATCTCCTCTGGCCATCCCTGCTCCGTCAACACACGATTGCCAACGAAAGGATGTTCCTCCAACGATGGATGCCGGTCGTAGTCAAAATCATGCAGCAGGGCAGCAATACTGTACTTCTCAATCAATTCAGCGGCAGCCTCACCGCTCAGACCCAGCCGTTCCGCCTCACACTTACCGTAGCTGCGTGTGCATGTTTCCACTGCCAATGCGTGCTTAATCAGGCTGGGCGAGGTAGTCCATTCATTCAGCAGTTCCCAGGCGCATTCTCGTGTATACATGCGGCTGAGTCTAACGCAACTCGTCACTCCACTGGAGGCATCAGGTAACTGGGATCCTCTTCTGCTTGCATCATCTGCAAACGTTCGAGATCGGCCGGGGTATCCACATCAAATTCGCCGCCAAGAAGCGGTACGGTCAGTACAGCGTCATCTTGTAATAGCTCGCGAGCTCCTATGTCGCCCGTTAGTTCCTGTAGCGCATGGAAGCTGAAACTTGGAAAGAGCGCAGGAATACCGCGGCGTTCGTAGTAGTGCGAAGCCACAACATGTTCGCGATGTGAAGCTTCCATTAGCCGTCGAAGATGCTCTGCGGTGACCGTTACCTGATCGCAGGTCAGCACCAGCAGGTCGTCTGCGTCCACACGTTCCGCTGCTGAGGCGCCCAGTGCAATGGAAGTGGACATACCGCGCTTCCACGCTTTGTTGATTAAGATGCGTGGCTCATAGGGATTGCCCTGCAACACTTCCCAAAGCGCTTCGTAGCCTGCGCCCAGCACAACGAAAACAGGCGAAGCGCCCGCTTCGTGCGCCATGCGGATTGCGCGATCCATCAGGCGTTGACCCTGATACTGCACCAGTTGTTTCGGCTGCCCTAACCGTTCGGATGCGCCTGCCGCCAGCACCAGCGCTGCAACTCTCCGGCTCATCGCTTCTCCGTGTGCAGTGTGTTGTTCATTATTTCCTGTTCTGAACCCGCTGGCTCCAGGTGCTCCACAAATATGCGTCTCTGCGCAAGTGCGTGCACTGCGCCATGTGTAGAACTTCGTGCAGCGCGCCGCATGGGCACAAGGTCTTCCGTCTCCAGCAAGTCGCTGGCGAAAAGTACATCTCCACGCTCGTCCATGACAAAGCGCAGCAGAGAAATACCGGCTTCGGGCAGCACCGTAACAACGGAGCGTAGCTCACCCTGCAACGTCGCTTCAACGGCTTCCATCAAAGCGACGACTTCAGGCGTGTCAGAAGGTTCTGCTAATAGATGTGCCTCAGCACCGGCAGTACGAATGATCCTCATCTGCGCATCGGTACGCGCAGCCGAATCAGCACGTTGCAGTAATTCTGCTTCGATCCATCCAGCAGAAACAGAGCCCGCACTACGGCCATCCACTACGCTGTAAAGTCGCGCTCCCGCGGTATGAGACGAGCCTCCGCGCATCTCCACGAGTGTGAAGAGAACGCCACGCGGCGTGTGTCCATACAAATGGGCAATGTCGCGGCGCTCTTTCAGACCCATACTGCAAGTGTATGATGCGTCTTCCGCTGCCTCAATCACCAGAGGTCTCAGGCCATCGTCTGTCGCAAAAGTGCGGGCCGTTCTGTGCGGATCTTCAACACAAGTTCACCAAACAGCGTGTTTGCCCACGCAAACCACGGTCGCGTGAACTTCGCAGGATCGTGCTTGTGAAATGCCTCGTGCATGAAGTTGGTGCCGGCAGTGGTGTTGCGCAACATCTTCAGGCAACTCAGGATTTCTGCGTCTTCTGTGCTCGTCAACGCACGCATCGTGATGCTCATGGGCCAGATGTAATCCATGCCTACGTGCGGTCCGCCGACGCCTTCCGCTGCCGAGCCCTTGAAAAAATACGGGTTGATGTCGCTCAGCGAAAACGCGCGTGTGTTGCCATATACCGGTTGCTTTAACGGTATGCCGGTAAGGTATGCAATGCTTAGCAGGCCCGGTGCATTGGCATCATCCATCCAGTTCACATTGCCAAAGCCGTCCACTTCATACGCATACATCTCGCCAAAGCGAGCATGTTTCAACTGCCCATAGGCCTTCGTCGCAGTTGCAACTTCATTTGCGAGAGAGGCAGCATCGTTCGCAAGCTGCGCATTGCCAATCGTCTTCGCAATCTCGGCCAGCATGTTCAATGCAGCTACCGCAAACAGGTTTGCCGGAACAAATAGCGGATAAGTGCATGCATCATCCGAAGGGCGGAAGATGGAATGCAACATTCCATTCGGCTTCGTCGGTGCACCATAGCCGCTCAGAATCACGGTGTCCGTAGGATTCTCTGCGCGCCGCTGGAAGTGATACGGCCCGCGATCATGCAGGCGTTGCTGTTCGCGGAAAGTTTTCAACACAAGCTGCATCGCCGCAACCCATTCGCTATCGAATGCAGCGGTGCTGCCGGTGGCCTTCCAGTAGCCATGCGCCAGACGGATGGGATAGCAAAGCGAATCCACTTCCCACTTGCGTTCGCCCACGCCAGGCTTATGATCTGTTGCGTCTTGCACGGCCCAGTCCAGCGGCTTATCCGTGGGATTACGACGAAACGCATTCGCATACGGATCCAACAGGATGCACATCGCATGGCGATGAATCAGGCCTTCAATCACTGTGGCCAGCTTCGCATCGCTCTTTGCAAACGGCAGATAAGGATGCATCTGCGCGGAAGAATCGCGCAGCCACAGCGCGTCAATATCGCCGGTGATTACGAATGTGTCCGGCTTGCCATCACGTGTACCCGGAAACACCGTGGTGTCCAGCGTGTTCGGCAGGCAGTTCGCAAAGATTGTACGCAACTGCGGATCGGCAATGTCGCGGCTCACAGATGTAATCGCGTCTTCCACGGTCTGCGAACGAAACAGCCGTTCACCCTCTGCAGGACGCTGTGTCAGATCGCGCTTCGTGTACTGCGCAAGAAGGTTTGTCTTTGCAAAGAAAGCTGCTCCTGAGGCTAGCGTGGCGGAGTTACGGAGAAAGCTGCGGCGATCGACATGCGAAACCATGCAGCCAGCTTACCTGCTTCCCGCAACACTTCGCATCAATGCATCACGATCAATGTCGCCATGTGCGGCGGCAGGGTGAACACCTGGCCCTCTGTTGTCCTTCGGCTGCTGGTCTCACTCACTACGGTATTTACATGCGCCTCATGCGCATCCAGTGCTGGTGCTATAAGTATCTGAATCGTGTCGAAGTAGGGTGCGGTAATGCGAACCGGTGTTGCGGCTTCCTTGTTCAGAATGGCCACGATCGTTTTGCCATCCGCACGTTTCCCGGCGTACGCAGTGATATTGATCTTGCCTGCATCCAGCGTTACCGGCAGCATAGTCACGCCTTGAAATGTGGCGGCAAACTTCATGCCGTATCCCACCGGCTCCAGCAGGAACTTGTTGTTCAGCTTGCCATCCACACCAGCCCCGGCCAGAGTGCCTTCGTTGGCAATCGGCGTATAGAACGGCTTGGGATGCGGCGCCGTGGGGTCCTTCATAAGCGCCTCACCATGAAACACACCGCCCACGCTGACTGCCTGCGCATGGCCCGATCCGCCATGCAGATTCACACCGCAGTAGCCCGCCTGCATCAGTTGGAAGAGGTACTCCGCACCCCATAGCGCTGCGGCGAACACATCACTTACGCCCGGTTTGCCGCCGCGATACACAGTGTTGCCCTCGGTCATGCGATATGTCACAGATGCGCCGACCTTTGCGGCTGCTGCCTTTGTCGCCACGGCGTATTCCGCGACCTTAGGATCTGGCTTCAGCAGATTCTCTATCGTTGCTTCCGGGTTCGACGGTGGCCCGCTCCAGTAGTAGTGATGGCTCAGTGTCACCACATTAGGCTTGTCCTCAATAGCGGCCCAGCGATCCGCGATTTGTGTCAGCCAAGTCACGTCAGCAGCCACATCCGGCATGCCGAACTTCGCCTCGGGTAGAGCCTTCTGCACGGCGCGGGCAATCTTCAGCCACTCGTCCAGATACGTGTCTACATTCCATGTCTGTGGATCGCGCAGATGTCCCTTGAACTGATCCACCTCGTTACCAAGCTGGAAGTATTGCAGGCGCGGACCAAGGCGCTTCATCACGTAGGTCGCTTCAGCTACATCTACGTCTGGTGTTCCGTAGCCAAGGTTCAGGCCGTAGATGCAGTTCCAACCTGTGGCCTTCAGGAAGCCGTCGAGGTTATCCACGGCCTTCGGTGTAATGGCAAACATGGTCGCAGCCGTTGGTTCTCCTTCTGCCTTCCATGGTGATTCTGTGCGTGTCGGCGCAGTCGCATTATCTGTTGCCTTCCACCAACTGAACTCGCTGGTGTTGCCACCAAGCCGCAGTACGCCTTTGCTGGCGAGATTGCGGAACTGCTGCACCAGGCTGATGTTCTCTGGCGAGAAGAAGGACGGGTCTTCCAACTGCATGCTTTCGTAGGAGAGGCCGATAAAGTCTGAGGGAACCTTTGCACCGGCTTCTGTGCCAACCTTCAGTGTTGCGGTTGGGATTGCATCCGGGGTTTGTGCACGCAGGAGTGTCGGCAGGGAAGCAGCAGTCGCGGAGCCAGTCAGAACAAAGTCACGCCGGGAAAACAAACGCATGCCGACAGCCTACCAAGTTGGTCACGCGATGAAGAAGGTCGTGATATCAGTTGCGCGCTGTGGCGCGCTGCTCGCAGAGACGGCCGAAGAAAAACGCAACCGGCGCCATCACCAGCAGGGCTACCATCTGCGCGTAGTGGTGTTGGCCGGGGGTATGGGTCTCGGCGAACAGGGCAGCCAACGCCATGAATCCCGCTGCGCCCTCTGCCGATCCTCGTTGGGTTTCCGGTGAGAGCCGCGCTGCGACCCATCCGCCCAGTAATCCGAAGACCGCAGCAACAACGCATGTCAGTGCGATGAAGCTGACTGGCGCACCATCCCACGGCGTGTCGTGATGGGTGATCTGGAAGAACCACGCAAGGTAAAGCGCAAGTGCCAGAAAGGCACCTGCAAAAGCAGCGAAGGTGGCGCGGAACAAGCGCATGGTAGTCGGTTAGATTATCGCAGCCTTGGGAACGATGCCGCGATAACTATCCTTATCCCGCAAAAGAAAATGGCCCCGGAGGTCCCGGGGCCATTTCCTGTTTGTTCTTGCAGTTACTTCTTCTTGCCCTTATTGGCCTTGAAGTCCGATACCTGCTTCTGGTCGAAGGCGGAGACGATGCCCTGTACGTCGGCGGCATGGGCGCCGTTCGGAGCCAGTTCCAGATACTTCAGGTAGGCTTCCAGGCAGCCGTCCGGGGCCTGCATCTTCTGCGTCTTGGGATCCAGCGTTGCCTTGTCGATCAGGCTCTGGCCCTTGATGTAGTAGGACTCAGCCTTGGTCGGGTCAGCGGCGATTGCCTTGTCCGCTGCCTGAGCGGCCTGATCGTGGTTGCCGCTGTTGTAGAGGACGGCGGCTTCGTTGTAGTAGTACACGCCAGCCTTCGCGGGTTCAGCGGCAGCAGCCTTGTCATACGCAGCAAGCGCATCGTTCGGCTTCTTGGCGCCCACCAAAGCCTGGCCCAGGTTGTTGTAGGCGCTACCGGAGATGGATGGGTTCGGCTTCTTGGAGGCGGCGTTCGTGTCGGCTGCCTTCTGCAGGCTGGTCGCTGCATCATCGAACTTCTTGGCACCAAGCTGAGCATTGCCCAGCTCCAGCCACAGGATGGCTTCGTCCGGCTTCTGCTGTGTGGCTTGGGTCATCTTGGCGATGGCGTCGTCATACTTGCCCGCCTTCTCGTCCTCGCGCGCACCGGTCAGCAAGCCGTTCAGGTTGGCCACGGTCTTGTTAGCGGCCACGGTCGCGGCGTTGGCCTTCTTGAACTCCTCAAGCTGCTTCTTCTGCTCCGGCGTCATGGCCTTCAGGAACTCTTCGCGGGTCATGTCGTCGTTCTGGGCGGTGTCCTCGCCGGGCTTGACCTCTACATCATTGATGTAGTCGACCGTTGCGCCCTTCACGATGTAGAACATGACGTACTTGCCGGGCTTGATGCCAGTGCCCTTGAAGTCGCCATTTGCGTCGACCGGAAAGCTGTACTCGTACTTACGGGTCTTGTCGTCGGAGGTGCTGCGGTCGGTGGTCAGCTTGACGTCGCCGACGCCCTGCGCCATACCTGCGGCGTTCTGCACGTGACCGTGGATGCTGCCGGGCTGATCCTGCGGTTGCTGAGCGAATGCCAGGCTTGCCGGCGAAAGAACCGCCACCATCGCGGCTACGGAAAGAATGCGAGACTTCATGGTCGTCCTGCTCCTTGCTTGTCACCGGCTGTTGAGGCCGGTATCTCTGAATGCAAACGTAAAATGGGTTGCCGAAGTTGCGAATCACTGCCCTAACGCTTGGATGCGTAGGGAATCGGGTCTGTGCTGCCAGCCTCCTGAAATGCCCGCAGCCGTAGAACGCAGCTCTCGCACACTCCGCAGGCGAACTCCTCGCCCGAGTAGCACGACCAACTTACATGTAACGGAGCACCCAATTCAACACCCAGACGCACGATCTCGCGCTTGCGGAGGTGGATGAGTGGCGTTTCCACCCGAATATCGCCCACTGCTGTGCCTTGGTGTATTAATTCGTTGAAGGCGTCATAATACGCCGGGCGGCAGTCGGGGTATCCGGAGCTGTCCTGTTCCACTGCTCCGATGAAGATGGTCTTGGCTCCGATGACCTCTGCCCAGCTCACTGCGGCGGAGAGGAAGTGGGCGTTGCGGAACGGGACGTAGGTGACGGGGACGGCATCGCCGATCTTCCCCTCGTCCTCTGGAGCGTCCGGGACGGCGATGGAAGTGTCTGTCAGCGCTGATCCGCCAATCTGGCGGAAGAGGTCCATCCGTAACTGAAGAAACCGTTTGAATCCAAGTGCTTCCGCTACGCCGCTGGCGCTTTTCAGTTCACGCGTTTCGGTGCGCTGTCCGTAGGAGAAGTGGAGGGCGTAGGCGTCGTAGTCGCGTGCCGCCAGTGCTGCGCATACGGTGGAATCCATACCGCCGCTCAGGCAGACCACTGCTTTCTGGCGCGTTTCGTTGCTCATGGCTCAATTCTAAGTTGCGCGTGTGAATGGCTGGCCGGGAGGGGGTACCCCTCCCCCTTGTTTTTCTAAAATCGTCTTTCTATTGGAGTTACGCTTTTGGTGGCTGTAAAATCGTCTTTTTATTGGGGTTAGGGGCAAAATCGTCTTTCTAAAGCCTTTAGCTGTTGGCTTTTCGCTTCTAGCTATTTCCCTTGTTTCTATTTTAGTTGTTCGACGGAAATACCATGCCAACTCTATTTCTTTTGCTTTGTTAGGCTTGGGTGGGTTAGGTGCTTGACAGCTTTTAGAGTTCGTCGCCGTTGTCTGCGAGAGAGGCTCCCTTAGCGGTTTCGCCCACGGCTACGCCGTCTTCCACGAAAAGGGGGACGTTGTTCAGAAGTTCGCGGGCCGTTTCGGCGTCTTCCGCGCGTACCTGAAGACGTGCTCCGCTGACGGGAAGCAGGATGTTCGCTTCTTCACCGCTGAGGAAGGAGTCGATTCCGGCTCCGTCGAGCACGCTCTGCGCTACGGATGCTTCGCCTACTTCGGAGTAGCTTGCAACGGTTACGAAGTCTTCGTTCTGCTGTGCCATCTTCAACCTCTTTTCTATAAGCGATATGACGCTGTTCGGGCTGTTCATGGGTGCTTTGTTTGTTTTTGGATTTGCCTGGAGGTGTGAGGCATTCCCTCAGCGGCTAAAGCCGTTCGTTGGCTGAGTCGTTGACGGCAGGGCTGAAGCCCTGCCCTTCCGAAAGAGGACGACCTTTGGTCGTATGAGCTTCGCTTCCGCGAAGCTGGTTCTGGCTCTCGCGCAACGTTGTAGTGGGTTGCGAGGAATGCAGGTCCTTCGGCTTCGCTCAGGATGACGGTCTTCGACCGTATGAGCTTCGCTTTCGCGAAGCTGGTGGCCTCTCGCCGTGGAAGCTGCGCGGACTAGCTTCGCGAACCTGGGGCATCCACCTTTTGATGCTTCAGCAAATCACTCTTTTCACTCTTTGCTTAATGCTTCAGCAGGGTGGCTTTCCAGAAGGCGGCTCTTGCGGCGTCGAGTTGCGATTGAGTTTTTGGTGTGGTGTCGATGACGTAGAAGGGGCCGCCGCCGTGTTGTGCGGGGACCCATGTGGATGAGGGTTTGCCTGTGGCGGCGAACTTCAGCCACTCGCCGGCTGCGATTTTGCTTACGGCGTAGTCGGCGTCTTCGTAGTCGCGGTCCTTTACCTGATCGAGCGTTTCGAAGAAGTATGGGACCTCTGCGGTGTGGTGTGCGCCGAACTCAGGATGCGCTTTCCAGGGTGGTGTGCGTGCAAACCAGTAGAGGTAGACGGAGGATTGGCGTCGGCGCTGGTAGGCGTCGGCGTAGAGGGTTGCGATGGCGATGTTGCGATCGCGGCCTGCCTGTATCTGGCTCTTGGCTGTCTGTGCGTCATCGTCGGCGGGATAGAGCTTGAGGAAGTGTTCGGCGTTGTCGCCGTACTTCTTTGTCGCGTCGGCGCGGAAGGCTTCTGCGGAGAGCTTCTGCGTGGGGAAGCCTTCGTCCTTTACCCAACCGAGCATGACGGGAACGTCGCTGCCTACGGGATGCATGAGATCGTCGCCGGGCTGTTCGGTAAGCCAGTAGCCGTCGACGACGGGACGTTTCGGTGGAGCATCGGGTGCGTTGAGCAATGTCTCTGCGGGAACAGCGCGCAGAGCATCCAGCGTGCCGCCGTATGTGGCGGTGAAGGCGTCGCCAAGCTTGGCTGTGTCTTCCAGTGAAGCTACGGTGGTGGCGGGCCACAGGAGCGGATCACTGTTCAGGATGGCGCGTTGAAAGAGACCTTTCGCCTTAGGTGATGCGAGCAGTTCTGCGACGGCTTCTGCGCCTGCGCTTTGGCCTGCGACGGTGACGCGTTGCGGGTCGCCACCGAAGGCTGCGATGTTCTTCTTTACCCAATCGAGTGCGGCGATCTGGTCGCCCAAGGCGTAGTTGCCTGCGCTGTCGTGGCCGCTGTCTGCACGCAGGGCTGAGCTGGCGAAGTAACCAAAGATGCCGAGGCGGAAGTTGACGGTGACGACGACGAGGCCGCTCTTTGAGAGCTGCGTGCCGTCGTAGCTGGCGATGCCGCCGCTGCCTTCCACAAATCCGCCGCCGTGCAGATACACCAGCACAGGGCGATGGCCGCTGAGTGAACCGGCGGTCCACACGTTGAGCGTGAGGCAGTCTTCGCTGATGTCGTTCTGCACCATGAAGGCTTCGGTCCAGGGCAGGTGGCTGCGCGAGAGTTTCTGCATGCAGGCCGGGCCGATCTTGTCAGCAGCCAGCGGCTTCTCACTGCGCGTAACAGGCTGAGGGGCTTTCCAACGTAAGGGGCCGAGCGGTGGCGCGGCATAAGGCACGCCGAGGAAACTGCGCACGTTGCCTTCGGATTTGCCGATGAGGTCTCCGCTTTCTGTAGAGACGGATTTCTGCGCGACGATGCAGGGACTGAGTGAGAGGGCAAGGGTTGCGACCGCAATCTTCCGAGTGGAACTGCATATGAGCCAGCGCATAGGCGCGATGATAGAACGCCCCGGAAGGCTGCGCCAACCGCATGTTGCTGAATTTGGGGAATCTTCACGGGATTTCACGGCATCGCATTCCGTATGCGAGTGATTGTGTTTGGCGGCAGCGGCATGGTGGGGCAGGGTGTGTTGCGCGAATGCCTTCTGGATACGGGTGTTTCTGAAGTGCTGTCAGTGAGTCGGCGCGCGCTGGATGCATCGGTGGATAGCGCTGTGGATCGCAAGAGTCCGAAGCTGCGCGAGCTGGTTTGTCCGAAGGAGTTTGCGGCGCTTGACTTCGCTTCACTGGCCGCCGCGCTCACGGGCTATGACGCTTGCTTCTTTCCGCTGGGCGTTTCGTCGGTGGGTATGAAGGAAGCGGAGTACACGCGCATTACTCGCGACCTGACGCTGGCTGTGGCGCGTGTGTTAGTGGAGCGCAATTCTTCGATGGTGTTTGTGTATGTGTCTGGCGAAGGCACGGATGCGAATAGCAAGACGATGTGGTCGCGTGTGAAGGGCGGCGTGGAGAATGCGCTGATGGCGATGCCGTTTCGTGCGGCGTATGCGTTTCGTCCGGGGTTGATCCTGGCGAAGCATGGCATTCGATCGAAGGTGGCGGTGTACAACTTCTTTTATCGCGCGCTGTTTCCGCTGGTGTGGCTGTTAGGTAAGTTTCCTAAGTTGGCGACGGATACGGAGACGGTGGGACGCGCGATGTTGCGTGTGGCAAGAGAAACGCCGCAGCAACGTGTTTGGAATACTGCGGGGATTAACTCGCTTGGTCGCACGGCGTAGGGAGCGCCTTTGGCGCTTATCGCGGTGGCTGTTAGGTGGTGTTGCTTTTCCTGCGGCGTTGTAGAGCGGGACAGGAATGCAGGTCCTTCAGCTCCGCTTCGCTTCGTTCAGGATGACGGTCTTCGACCGTAGGAGCTTCGCTTTGCGAAGCTGGGTCCCCCGTTCACGGGACGGAAGGTTTCTTCACGGGGCCAGGCAGGCCTTCCGGGGTTGATTGCGGCATGCGGTCGCGAAGGGTTGACCAGTTGGTGACGAGGTTGCGCACTACGACATCGCCTACGCGGTAGGCGGAGTCGAGCGAGGGCAGGAAGGCCGAGTACTTGGTGATCTTGGTTTCTGCCAGTGATTCTGCGGCGGTGATGCCTTCGCGCTGCTGATCGTAGTTGCTGGCGGTGCGGAGGACGAGGACGCGCTTTGCGTCGACTTTGCCTGCGCGATCGAGCCATGTGAGCGATTGCAGCGTGCCGGTGTCTTCCATGCCGCAGATGGCGTAGGTGCCGCGGCCGTCGGTCTGGTAGCTGACCCAGTCGCGCGCCCATTGGTTCAGTAACTTACCGTGCCAGAAGGTGCTGGCGCTGAGGTTCTCGCCACGGAGGACGAAGGGCGGCTTCTTTGCGTTGGGTTCTGCGAAGCTTTGGCGGCGTTCGCGGATATCTGCGTTGTCAGGCAGTTTTACGTTGCGGGTGAGGTTATAAGCCCAGTCGACGAGGCCGGTGTTCAGGTGGAAGACGATGCCGTTCTCGTCGGTGCGCGGCTTTTCATATGGTGTGGACTTGCGCAGAGGGACGTAGCCGGTGGGCCAGTCTTTTGGGACTTCGCGGACGTCGATTTCGTGGGCGATGTCGCCGTCGACGATCCAGTCAGACCATACGGCGGATGCGAGCGAACCCTGTTTGGGATCAATGCCGCCGATGCCTGCGATGACCCAGTAGGCATGCGTAAGATCGAAGCGAGGATCGGTGCCGAGCGCCATGATGGTGGCGGAGGCGCGTGCGGTGCCGACGCCGGTGACGATGCCGAGTACGCCGTCGTCGTTCATGAGCGCGTCGTGGTATGCGGCGGGCATGGCGTAGCGATGGGTGAGGTGTTCGCCTTCGACCCAGTGCTGAAATTCGCCGGGAGTGTCGCCGGTGTCGTTGCCGACCTCAAACATGGTTACGACGACGACTTTTACTGGAATCTTTGCCTGTGCGGCTGCAACGCCGCTGAGGAGCGATGCCGCGAGAAGTGCATGAATTACGCGCATATTTGATGGTAGCGCGAATGCTATGCACGGCTGCGATAGAGGCCCTCCAGCAGGCGTTTCGTCACGCTGTAGCAATCGCATGCGGTGGACGCGAGCGCGTCGCGATTGGCGATTTGCACCATGCCGCGGCGATATCGCAGAAGGCCGTTGCGCTGCATCTCTCCCGCGACGAGTGCCACGGTGGTGCGGCGTGTGCCCAGCAGTTGCGAGAGCGATTCCTGCGTGAGGGTGAGGGTGTCGCTGCCAGTGCAGTCGGCGGCTGTGAGGAGCCAGCGGGCAAGGCGCTCAGTGCTCTGGTGCAGTTTGTTGCAGGCGGCAAGCTGCGAGGTGAGGAGCGTTTCGGTCTGCACGTACTCGAGGATGCGTGTGCGGAACTCTTCGGACTCGGTGAAGAGTTTGCGGGCATCGGCCATGGTGACGCGCAGTGCGTGCCCCTGAATCTGCATGAAACATTGCGCTACAGCCGTTTGCGGGCCGAGCAGGTTTACAGCGCCGATGACGCCGTCGGGGCCTGCTACGCCGACTTCTGCCGTGCTGCCGTCGGCCACGGAGACGACCATGGTGGCGACTCCGGAGGTAAGGAAATAGACACCGGATGGGGCTTCTCCCGGAGTGAAGAGAATGCTGCCCCTGGGAAGTTCCACGGAGCGCGCCATGGAGGAAAGTGTTCGGTGCAACTCAGGCGAAAAAGTGTCCAGCAGGCGATTGGAGCGCGGGGGCATCGTGCAGCTTCCTTACTGTCCTGCAATCGCGAGCGTTTGCCCCCGGGAAAAGGGCATGAAAACGCACACGTCACAGTGACGGGTCTGCACGCGAATGTACGCGTGAGGCGGTCGTCG
>NZ_JAEDXV010000043.1:0-23416 GCF_036877645.1 Terriglobus sp. ADX1 | reverse complement strand
CCAACTGCAGCAACAGTTGGTACAGCGTACACCGGCACAATCGGAGTAAGTGGCGGAACAGGACCTTACACATGCTCCCTTGCCAGCGGCACTGTTCCTGCGGGACTGACGTTGAACGGCTGCACACTCACGGGAACTCCCACAACGGCTGGATCGACCCCGCTTTCCATCAAGGCATCAGACTCCAGTTCACCTGCAAACACCACCACTGCGAACGTCACAGTGATTGTGAATTCGTCTCCCTCCACCATCACATCTGGAACCCCGCACATCAACTACACCGATCTGAACGTTGGTAGCGGTACAGGCGGTGATAACGGCAACGGTGTATACGTCCGAATCTTTGGCAGCCATTTCGGTTCCAGCCAGGGCTCCAGTTCAGTCACGCTCGGTGGTTCTCTCGTCACCAACTGCACGCTGTGCTCGTGGAGCGATACGCAGATCATCGCTCAACTCGGTTCGTCAGCTACCACGGGCCAAATCGTCGTCACAGTCAATGGCCTGCAATCCAACGGAATGCCATTCACGGTAACGCCGACAACAATCGTCTTCGTCTCCCCGAACGGTTCTGACTCAAACAGCGGTTCGTTTACCTCACCATTCAAGACATGGCGCGCCGCATTCAATTCCGTAACCTCGAACGACTCCAGGTCGCCATCGCAAAATACCGTGATCTATCTGGAGCCCGGCACAGATGTCTCCTTCGATGATGGCCGTTCCTACAAGGCCGCTATCTCTACAGATCTCGGCGGAACATCCGCTACCAACCAGCTCTCCATCGTAGGCTACCCCGGTGGAACGGTGAATGTTGGCAGTTCATCCATCACCAACGGCGTGCATGGATGGGGCAAGTTCGTCACCATCGCAAACCTGAACATCGTTGGTCAAAGCTCAGCAATCGATGCGGAGGCTGGCAACATCCGCATCATCAATAACAGCCTTTCCTGCCCCGCACCACCATCAGGACTGGGCGGTACAGCCTGCGTTCTGGGCGAGACGGAAGATCCCACGGAAACATGGGTATTCCAGGGCAACAATGTTCATGACACAGGCGGTAACGTCGACAAGACCTATCACGCTGTCTACTTCTCCAGCAACGTGAATCACGCCGATGTAGGTTGGAACAACGTGGGTCAGAACTTTAAAGGTTACTGCCGCGGCATCATGTTCCACGCAACACTGGGTAGCAATCAATTTGATCTACACATACACGACAACATCGTCACCAACTCTTACTGTGACGGCATTGCATTGGCTTCGGTCGATCCATCTCAGGGAACGGTCGAAATCTACAACAACGTTGTAGCTCATGCCGCGCTCCTATTGAACCCATATGGTGTTGCCAATGAAGCAGGCATCGCTATCAATACTGACCCTGCAGGTTCTAGCAGCGGAAATGTTGAAGTCTATAACAACACCGTCGTCGACGCTGGCGCGTATCTCCTGGGCAACCAGAATGGCTGCTTCGGAGTCGTCACTAGCGGTGCCGGCATGCACCTGACAAATAACATCTGCTATCAGCTATTGCCGACAGAACCATACATTGAGAAGGGATCAACCAACGTCAGCGGCAGCAACAATCTATGGTTTGGTGCGGGCGCAGCTCCCACATGGGATTCCGCTCCCATTACCTTAGATCCGCTGTTCCTCTCTACGTCGCTCTTCTCCTTGCAATCCCAGTCACCGGCAAGTGGCAGCGGAACAACGTCGATCATGTCCCCATTCGATATCGTCGGCGTGCCACGTGGCTCGCGACCATCCGTGGGTGCATATCAATAACAACCTTTAATTCACTGTTTGGGGCGACAAAGTTTGTCGCCCCACTTTTTTGCTAGATCGCTCCTCTTCCCACCAACACAACCTTCACAGTCTCAAGCACGATAGCAAAATCCAGCCAGATAGAAAGATGCTTCACATAGAAGAGGTCGTACTCTACTTTGCGGCGCGACTCTTCAATGTTCGAGCCATAGTGATAGCGCACCTGCGCCCATCCCGTAAGTCCCGGCAACACTGAATGACGATGCTGATAAAACGGGATATGTTCTTCCAGAATGGAGCAGAGATGAGGCTGCTCCGGCCTGGGCCCAATCAGGCTCATATCACCCTTCAAGACATTCAATAGCTGAGGCAGTTCGTCGATACGATACTTCCGCAGATAACGTCCTAATGTCGTGATGCGGTTCGTCTCTTCACCTGCCCAACCGGTGCGCTCTCCAGCTTTAACCGGCGCCATACTACGAAATTTGAGGATGCTGAACGGACGTCCAAAGAGTCCGATTCTCTGTTGCCGAAAGAAGATCGGTCCATCATTTCTCAAACGAATCAGAAGCGCTGTAACAGCCATCACAGGCGAGGCCAATAAAAGCAACGTACCGGCCAACGCAATATCCAGAAACCGCTTCGTAAGCCGCTTCGTCGGACGATTTACATAATGCTCACTGAAGATGCAGTCCTGTGCACGAAGCTTATCCACGCGCACACGTCCTGTCGCTCGTTCGAAAAACGTCTGCGAGTCTTCAATGAAATGCCCTGCCATCTTCAGATCAAGAAGAAGAGATAAGTTGTCATCCGATTGAGCCTGCGCATTCGCGACGATCACGCGATCGAAATGCTCTGCATCGATATTTTTTGCATCCAGCGCAGAGCGCAAATGAGATGGCAGTGCAATCCGAGCCACTTCCATATTCCATTCCGGGCTCGATGTGATCACACCGTGTAGTTCGCTGGCCTCGTCCCCCGCACCAACAATGAGAACCTGTTCCCGCTTTCGCGGAAGAGCCAGCCGCCTGGACAGCAGCGTAACCGCCGCAACGATACCCGCGAACATCACCGTGCGCGAAAGCACCGGCGTGGCAACGGGAATCAGCAGTGACACGACTGCAAGCAACAGGAAAAGAACGCCGAAGGCACGCATCACCTGCACCAGCGTCTCGCGCCCCATGCGAACGACGTTTAGGTTATAGAGTTCGTGGTAGTACAGGATCATCTGGCATAACAGTCCAACCGCCATAAGCCGCAACAACCCCAGCACAAGACTGCCGGGCGACCGATTCGGCTCCACGGCTACCAGCGGCAGCACAAAGAGCAAGGGCGCCACAATAACCAGAACGACAAAATCAAACGTTAGAAGAAGGGCGGCCCTCGGAGGGAGGGCCTTTCCACTTATCTTCATACTGATCTCCTCTATACAAGCTCTGCGACTACCGGAGTAGCCTCAGGCCGCACACTACGAACTGCCTGCTTGAGAGCACTTACAACACGGTCAATCTCGTCATCGCGAAGCTCTGGATAGATCGGCAGTGAAAGAACTTCGCGCGCTGCACGTTCCGCCTCAGGCAACGAACCCTCTTCATAGCCAAGCGACGCGTACATCGGCTGCCTGTGCAGTGGAACCGGATAGTGAACAGCCGATTCAATGCCCTGCTCCTTCAACAACTGCTGCACTGCATCGCGTTGCGGAACGCGGATCGTGTACTGATGAAAGACATGCGTACGGCCTGCAGCAGCCTGCGGCAGAACAATCTCTTCTATCTCTGCCAGCCCTGCGCTATAACGTGCTGCACGCTCTGCACGCTGACTGTTCCAGGTGTCCAGATGTGGCAGCTTCACACGCAGCAGTGCTGCTTGCAGCTCATCCAGACGGCTGTTCCATCCCAGGAATTCACTGCGGTATTTCTTGGCGCTTCCATGTGCACGAGCCATGCGCAGAAACTGAGCCTTCTCCGCATCACGAGTCACAATCATGCCGCCATCGCCATAAGCGCCAAGGTTCTTGCTCGGGAAGAAGGAAAGGCAGCCGTAATCACCAAAGGAGCAAACCGGATCGCCATCATAGCGCGCACCCAGAGCCTGCGCCGTATCGCCCAGAAGAGCCAGACCATACTTGAAAGCAAAGGCAGTGATCGCAGTAATGTCCGCCGCCTGGCCATATAGATGAACAGCGATGATCGCCTTCGTCGCCGGAGTAACAATTGCCTCCAGCTGTGCCGGATCCATCGTGTATGTAACCGGATCAATGTCGGCAAAAACCGGGGTAGCCCCCAGCAGACTTACCGTGTCCGAAGTGGCAACAAAGGTAAATGCCGGAACGATCACCTCATCGCCGGGGCCAACACCCGCCGCCTTGAGTGAAAGCAGGAGCGCATCGGTACCGGAGGCAACGCCCACGGCGTGGCCCACCTTGCAGTACTCGGCGACCTCCTTCTCCAGAGCCGCAACCTCCGGCCCAAGAATGAAGTGCTGATGCTGCAGCACACTCTCGATCGCTTCTCCAATTTCATCGCGCAGCGAAGCGTACTGCCTCTGCAGATTCAGCATCCGTACCGTTTCCATTCCTGTCCCCCATTCGCAGGTGTAGACCACCTTGCCCCTCTGCTGTTGCACGTCACAAGCCAGATCGCAGATATCACGCAGGAGGGCGTTTTCCCCGAAATTCAAGGGCATCCAACGCCCGCCGCGAGTTGCCATGAGAGACCACACAATGCAAGGGATTGCATACTTTTCGCGGGCAGCCGCAGCACCAAAGCGTAACTACGAAACGCTCCGGTATCCGCAACATAGGGCTTTTCCCGCAATTCATCGGGCCTTTACACGCAGATACGCCCAACAAACCCTCGCCACTCCAATGGCATGGCAAATGCACTTGCGTCAGTGCGAACCAGTCAACACACGCAATAAGGAGTGCATGAGGATGGCACGTTATCTAATTACGGGAGTCGCCGGGTTTATCGGTTCCTCTCTTGCCCACCATGTGTTGCAGCAGGGCCATGAAGTTATTGGCATCGACAATCTAGTGGGCGGCGATGTCCATAATCTCGATGACATCATTCGAGACATCGACTTCCGCGTGATAGACATTAACGAGACCCTTCGACTGCGCGAGTGCTGCCGCGGTGTCGACTATGTTCTCCATCAGGCGGCGCTGGCATCCGTCCCGCGCTCCATCCGTGAACCTCAGGTCACACATGTTGCCAACGTAGACGGAACTCTCAGCGTTCTTATCGCCGCGCGCGACGCTGGCGTAAAGCGTGTCGTCTATGCCGCATCCTCTTCCGCCTACGGCGATAAGTCTTCTCAGCCAAAGAACGAAGACATGATCCCGTCGCCTCTCTCGCCCTACGCCGCACAAAAACTGGCCGGCGAGTATTACGTGAAAAGCTTCTGGCATGTGTACGGACTCGAAGGTGTCTGCCTTCGTTACTTCAACGTCTTCGGACCTCGCCAGGGCTCTGACTCACCGTACTCTGGCGTCATCGCCAAGTTCGCTTCGGAAATCCTGAAGGGCAACACCCCGCTGATCTTCGGCGACGGCCACCAGAGCCGCGACTTTACATATATCGACAATGTCGTATCGGCCAACATGTTGGCGTGTATGGCCCCGGCAACCGATGTTGCAGGACGCGTCTTCAACGTCGGCACTGGTCAAAGCCATTCTTTGAATCAGACTTACGAACTCATGGCGCACTATCTCTCCTTTAAGAAGGCGCCGCTCTACACCGCGCCACGCTTGGGCGACGTATTGCACTCCGAAGCGGATCTCAGCCTGTCGCGGAAGACGCTTGGCTACGAGCCGATACACAGTTTCAAAGACGGTCTGGCAAAGACAGTGGGATGGTTCCTGGAGCAGGAAGCCTCAGCCATCACGAAGTCCTCCCAGTATCGTCTGGTGGGCTAATTACTTAGCAAATTTCTTGAACGAAAGGCATCCCAGCTATGTGCGGAATCGTGGGTTACATCGGCACTAAACCGGTTGTTCCAGTCATCCTGAATGGGCTGAAACGGCTGGAGTATCGCGGTTACGACTCGGCTGGCATCGCGCTGGGTGGAGGGGAGAGTGGACTCTCCATCCGGCGCGCTTCGGGCAAGCTTCGCAACCTTGAAGCTCTTCTGGCACATGATCCTTTGCGTGGCGACTACGGCATCGGTCACACACGTTGGGCAACACACGGCAAGCCGTCTGAGACAAACGCCCACCCGCATCGCGACTGCACCGGCTCTCTGGTCGTAGTCCATAACGGAATCATTGAGAACTATCGTGCGCTGAAAGAAGAACTATCCGCACAGGGCCACATCTTTCTCACGGAAACCGATACAGAAATCATTGCTCATCTGATTGAGGAGGAATACACCAATGCCCGTTGCAACGAAGACGTTGACATCCCGTTGGAAGAAGCCGTTCGTCGCGCAGTCCTCAAGCTCACAGGCGCATTCGCCATTGGCGTCATCTCGCATGAAGATCCAGGCAAACTCGTCGCAGCCAGATGCGGACCTCCCGCCATCGTCGGCTTTGGCGATAACGAATACTTCCTGGCCTCTGACGTTCCCGGCATCCTTCACTACACACGCGAGATCGTCTTCCTTCAAGATGGAGACCTCGCAGTTCTAACAAAGTCCGGCGTCCGCTTTTTTAACTTCGAAGGAAAGCCCATCGCTCGATCGCCACAACACATCTCGTGGGATCCGGCGCAGGCAGAGAAGAATGGTTACGCACACTTCATGCTCAAAGAGATCTATGAGCAGCCGCGAGCCGTGCGCGACACGTTAGCAGGCAGACTCTGCAATGCATCGGGCCTCATTGAGTTACCCGAAATCAACGTAAGCCCCGAAACATTCCAATCGGCACAGCGAATCCTCATCGCATCCTGCGGTACCAGTTGGCATGCGGGACTCGCGGCAAAGTTCCTTTTGGAACGCATGGCGCGCATCCCTGTAGAAGTGGACTATGCCAGCGAATTTCGCTATCGCGATCCGCTCGTAAACGGTAGCGACATCGGTCTGCTCATCAGTCAGTCAGGCGAAACCGCAGATACACTCGCGGCACAGGCAGAAATGATTGCAAAGGGCGCACAAACAGTGGCCATCTGCAATGTGGTCGGCGCTGCACTTACTCGCAAAGCCATCGGCACGATCACTACCAATGCCGGACCAGAAATCGGTGTAGCCAGCACCAAGGCATTCACCGCGCAACTCGCAGCGTTGCTTGCGTTCAGCTTGTACGCAGCGCAAAGCCGCGGCACCATGACCACAGAAGAGATTCAAACACTCTCGCTAGATCTGCAGAAGCTGCCTGCGCTGATGGAGAACGCACTGCGTTCCTGCCAACCCGTCTGCGAAAGCCTTGCCCACATTTTTGCAAATGCAAGCGATTTCCTTTTCTTGGGACGTGGCATCCACTATCCCATCGCGCTGGAAGGCGCGTTAAAGCTGAAGGAAATCAGCTATGTGCACGCAGAAGGCTATCCAGCGGGCGAAATGAAACATGGCCCGAACGCGCTGGTCGATGAAACACTACCGGTCGTGTGCGTTGCAACCAAAGACTTCCACGACCCCACCAGCGTACTGAAGTATGAAAAGACCCTCAGCAACATTCAGGAAGTTACCGCACGTGGCGGACGCGTGATTGCAATCGCCACGGAAGGCGATAACGAAATCGCAAAGCTGGTGGAGCACACTATCTATGTCCCGCAAGCACGCGAAGTCCTGCTGCCGCTGCTAGAAGTCATACCGTTGCAACTACTCGCTTACCATATCGCGGTAAAGCGTGGGTGCGACGTTGACCAACCGAGAAACCTCGCCAAGAGCGTAACGGTTGAGTAGTATCACCGCGCGTGGGGAGCGCAACGTGCAAACGCTGCACTCCCCACTTTTTTTGCGGATCAGATGCGTGGCGCAAGAAATACTGAGTGAAACTTCGACTTACCAAGGCTATGCAGCGTTAAAAAATATCGCGACGTTTACCAAAAGTAAGTAGCCGCAACCTTCGGTGGGTCGGCAAGATTGTTTACCAGATCTGATGCCAGCACAATCTCGTAGTTCCCCTTCTCCCAACCAGCGGGAGCGGTTTTCGCAAAGTCGCTCAACAGCTCAGGAGAACTCAGGAAGATCCTCACCGCCGCGGTGCCATGCATCCCCAGTCCCGCAACGATCACCGTAGGCTGTCCCGTCGCTGGACTCTTGAAATGCGCAAAAATCCCGTAGTCGCGTGTTGAATGGTTTTCCACGCCGAAGCGTTTCCCGTTGGGGACTTTCGTATCCACAATTGCATTGGGCACACCTGGCGATTGCACAAACTGATACCGCAACGGAGCCTGCAGCCGCATTGTCCATTCGTTATTGAAGGCTCCAATCAACACGGCAGGCGCACGTTGCAGATCCTCCACCTTCGTATCCTGAACCGGCAGCAAAGAGGCACCGCCCCCAGAGTGTCCAATGGCTGAACCAACCACAGCTGCAGTGCGTGCCGTCGTAAACGAGAAGCCCGGATGCCGCGGCACAACATTGCCTTCCTGCCCACCTGTTGGAACACCCGGATAAGAGTCCAACGATCCGGCACATAGCAATACGTTTTGCCCTTGGAAAGCCTCTTTCCAGATGCGATCACTTTCGCTCACCGTTAGTCGGTTGTGCGCAGACGCCGCGATCAACGCTCCCACCACCAGACCGCAGATCAACAAAAGGGCCGGAACCTTCCAATTCCACAATGGCCTACGAGGTGCATCCGCGACAGTGACTGCCACCTGCAAAGTCGGACGCTCCCGTTCGTCGCTTTCTGACAGTGCAGACACCACAGATTCCACTAGGGCGACTTCGTGTGACGCAGCCATCGCCTCAACAGGTCGGAAGTCCGGGACATAGCTTCCCAGCGGCAGCTCGATCAATATCTCATCATCAGCATCGGTCTCAAAGTAATACTGTGCGAGCCTGCGCCGGACCTCGCCTGCCGTCACTCGAACTACGGCATTAGCATTCGTGTCATAGTCCAGCGGCTGTTGAAACACCGCAATGCCAATCGTCCGTTCCTTCAACTGAACGGCGTTTCCATCCAGCTTTTCCTCTACGACATAGCGAAGAAAGGCCTGGCACCTTCGACTGTTGCGAAAGGTGCTGTGAGCCAGAATGCGCTCCAGTTGCCGCGCAACCGTAACGCGCAAATCTGCCGTGACATCAAGTTCTTCTCCAGTTGCGCTGGCCATCATCGGGGGACTCCATTGAGAGACCGATTCTAGCGGATTCCCCCCACAGGTGGTAAGACCACCCCTCATGGCCACCGAACGGCTCTCGAAACAGTTACGAACGTCCACCGCTGGAAGCGCTTAGGTCTTTCCATTGAGCCACTTACACGCGTAACGCTCGCCCGCATCGCTCACTAACCGTTAAGCACCTTATCGACCGCATTCCACTGCCCGTACTTTCCTGCAGTCATCAATCGTTCACATTCGCCTGTCGCGAAAGTCCTCCACCAGGTACCGGTAGCCAACACTCCGGCCCGTCACGGGGATTCAAGACACGCTACCGGAAGCGGAGTTCAGGCGCTTCTCTTCCCAAGTGCATCAGCGCCTGTCCTGCACCTTTTAGCCAGACACCCCAACAAGTCGGAGATTCCATGAAATCGCAAAAAGCTCAGACCCGGCTCACCCGCCGTTTTCACTCTGCTCTGCTGTCCGTTCAATTCGTACTTCCGGTTGCGCTCGCCGCAACCATGCTCACGCCGTCACTACACGCCCAGGGCACCACCTCCGCTCTCGGTGGCAAGGTATTCGACCCTCGCGGCAACTCCATCAAGGGTGCCGCCGTAACCGTCACCTCGGACGAAACCGGCGTCAAGTGGACCACCAAGACAAACTCCGCTGGCAACTGGCAGGTCAACGCCCTGGTAGCAGGCCACTATCGTTTCACCGTCGAGGCCTCTGGCTTCCAATCGTTGCAGCACTCATCCGTTGAACTCCAGATCTCCGATCAGAAGCTGCTCGACGTCACTCTCGCCGTCGGCAACACGACAGACACGGTAACCGTCACCTCGGAAACCCCGCTCATTGACACCACTGCCTCCGTCTCCGGAACCACACTGAGCAGCGAAGACTTTGACGAACTCCCATCACAGTCCAACTCCCCCATGGACTTCGTACGGCTAGCCCCTGGCGTGTTCATGTCGCCGCCCAGCGGTGGCGCTGCCCTGCTCTGGTCGAACAACTCGCTGTCCGCCATCGTCACCAATGGTGCCGGCTCCGGCACCAATGCCATGAACTACATGATCGACGGCGGCACAAACACCATCGTTTCAAGCGGTCAGGAAGCTTTCGTTCCGCCCAATGACGCGATCGGCGAGGTTCGCGTTTTGACCAACGCCTATGACGCCGCCATTGAACGCACCGCAGCCGGCACCGTCAATATGACCGTCAAGAGCGGCGGCAAGAAATTCCACGGCGCCGCCTTTGAACGCAACATCAACACCTTCCTAAACGCCAACTACTACCAGAACAACCTCAACAACATCCCCACCCCTACCGTTCACTTCAATGAGTGGGGCGCGTCAGTAGGTGGCCCGGTCTGGATCCCCAAGGTGTACGACGGCGGCAAGAAGGGTACGTTCTTCTTCTTCAACTACGACGGCATCCATAACACTTCACCCGCAGCCACCGGTTATCTAAGCTTGCCAACACAGGACGAGCGAAATGGTGACTTCAGCAAATCCTTCACCACCAACACGGTCAACGGCGTCACGACGCAGTACCCTGTCACCATCTACGACCCGAACACCGCCACATCCACCGGCAACAGAACCCAGTTTGCCAACGCCACCGTACCCACTGCGCGCATTAGCTCCGCTGCCAAGGCAATCCTCGGTTATCTTCCGTTACCGAACAGAGCCAGCGACGGTGCCAGCACAGACTCCAACAACTACACCATCAATCAACCCAAGATTGATAAGTTTGTGAACTACATTGGTCGCGTGGATCAGGCATGGAACAACAACCACCACAGCTACTTTGAATACCGCTACAACCATCTGAGCGAGTTGGCAGGTGATCCCTTCGGCCCGAACAACATTCTGGCTGGTGCATACCTCATCCGCATCAACCACGGCGCCACAGTCAATCATGCTTGGGTCATCAATCAGCATCTCGTCGCCACCTTTGTTGGAAACGTCACGGCATGGAAGACGTCCAGCTATTCCCCCGCCAACGCTCCCGGCGTAAAAGCAACGGACTTCGGCTTCTCATCGCAGTTTGAGGCGCAACAACTCATCTCAGGCCTGCCAGCACTCACCGGCCTCTTCGCCACACTGGGCAACACCTCCGCCCCTTCCACCACGCTGGGCAACACCTCCGGCCCCTCCTACGAAAACGATTACAACTACGAAGGTCGCGCCTCGCTCCAGCACGTCATCAAGAACCACACACTGCACTATGGCATCGGCTATCTGGTGCAGCAGGAAGCGACCGGCTCCAGCGGTGGCGCTGCGGGTACGTACAACTTCTCAAATATCTGGACCACCGCAAATCCCAACACAACAGCGGGTATCGGTGTAGGCTCATCCTTTGCAACGTTCCTGTTGGGTCTTCCATCCAGCGGTTCCATCACGCAAAACAGCAGCGCGTATTATTCCCAGCCTTACATCGGCACCTTTGTGCAGGATGAATGGCGCGTCACCCCCAAACTCTCCATAAGCGCAGGTGTTCGCTGGGACTACCAGTACGCTCTCACAGAACGTCATGACCGCTACTGGAGCCGCTTCGATCCCAACTACAACCTCACCTCGATCACCGGCTATGCGCAGCCCAAATACGCAAGCATCGTCGGTGGTGCACAATCCAACTCCGGTATTGCGCTGTTGCAGCAGCAGCGCTCCGACGCCTCTTCATTCGTGGCTCGCGGCGCAATCCTCTATGCAGGCCAGAACAGCGTCAGCCGCTCCGTCACCGATCCGCAATACCGCTACATCCAACCGCGCTTCGGCATTGCATATCTTCTGCAGCCGAACTTCGTCTTCCGCGCCGGCTTCGGACGCTTCGTGCAATCCAACTATGTAGCGAACCACGCCAACCAGGCAGGCTATTCCTCCACCACCACCTTCAACGCAACAACCGACAACTACATCACGCCAGCCACATCAATTAACAATCCTTATCCCAACGGTCTCGTCGCCAACACGGGTAATTCCTTGGGCATCTACACCAGCCCAGGCTCGGTCTCCAGCTTCTACACGCCAGACATCAAGCGTCAGTACACCGACGACTACAGCGCGCACATGCAATACCAGGTTCGCGACTATCTCTTTGAGTGGGGCGGTGTCTATGAACACACCACTGGCCTCGTCGTCGGTTATCACGTCAACAACCCAACCATCTCGCAGTGGCACGCTGCATACGATCCTCAGTTCGATGCAACAGGTCGTCCTGTAGACACACTGCCCGGTGATACGCAGGTCACCAACCCCTTCAAGGGCGCGCCGTACATCACCAACACGCTGGAGACAAACTCAACCCTCTCCGCATATTCCCTCATCCGTCCCAATCCTTTGCTCGGCGACCTCGTAGAAAACTTCTACAACGGCACCAGCGATCACTATGCTCTGCAAAGCAAGGTGCAGAAGCGCATGCGCAACGGCTTCGCTGCAACCGTCAGCTTCAGCTGGGGTAAGCAGATGGACTCCACCGGGTTCGTAACGAACAGCGTCGTGTCACAGCAGATTCTTCGCCAGCTCAGCAGCAGCGATCGCCGCTTCCAGGTATCCGCAGCGCCCACATACACGTTGCCGTTCGGCCGCGGCAAACTCATCGCAGGCAACGCCAACCGCTTCGTCAATGCGCTGATCGGAGGATGGGAAATCAGTGCGCTCTATACCTTCGCCTCTGGTACACCGCTAAGCCTGCCCACCAACTCCGGCTTCTTCCAGGGCGGCGACCCCGGTTTGAACAGCAACAAGTCATCCAAAAAGTGGTTTGATACTTCCAAGTTCATTCCCTTCCCCACCATCAACACCAAGGCCGCGGACATCCACAACCCCAACATCTATCCCGCATGGACAAAGATCAGCACCATGCCCGGCTATGGATGGTCGCCAACATCTTCTTCCGATAAGGCTCTGAACGGCGTCTATCACGACTTCGCAACATGGTCGTCCAACAACCCAACCTATTACGGCGACGTCCGCAGTCCCTACATCAACACATGGAACATGGGCGCACGCAAGTCCTTCAGGTTCGATCGAGGCATAGGCCTGCAACTGAAGATCGACGCCTTCAACGCACTGAACCATCCGCAATTCGGCAACATCAGCACAACCAACACCAGTGCCTACTTCGGCTACGTAAACGGATCCAACACGCTGTCGCAAGTCAACGACCCACGCAACATCCAGCTCTCCGGCAGAATAACCTTCTAACCAACCACAATCGCAACCAACAAAAGCGGCATGTCCACAAGGACATGCCGCTTTCGTTTCGATAGAAAACAGGGGGCTAGAACAGGATTCGACCACCCACCTGGATGATGCGGTTATCACCACCACTGCCAGTAACTTTGCCAAAGTTGGCATTGTTCATCACAGCAGTTGGAGTACCAAGGTTGGTCAGGTTAAACACGTTGCGGAACTCGCCACGAAGCTGAAAGCGCAGCTCATGATAGATGCTGAAGTCGCGGAACAACGATGCATCCACATTCCGATACCCCGGTGCATCCAGCGTGTAAGGACGCGTATTGCCCAGCAGGTTGAGCGGTCCAACACCTGGGCAGCCGCTGGTACCGGTGATGCAATACGCACTCGTATCAAACCACTGGTTCATCGCAGTCACACGCGATCCGTTGTTTGGCAGCACGCGCTGAACCTTACCCGGAATCACGCTGGGACGGTTATTTCCATTGCCGGAGTTATAGTTATCCGTTCCCGTTGTCACAGTGAATGGCTGACCACTATTCGCCGTCCAGATCGCTGTGATCTTCCATCCATTCAGAGCATTGCGAACGAAGAAGTTATAGCTGCTGAAGTAATCCGGCTCCCACACAAACGATGCAGTCATCATGTGGCGACGATCCTGATCCGAACGCTGCCGATACTCCAACTGCGGATAGTTCGAATCGAGGAAGACGCCATTCGTGCTTCCCGTGCTGTCCAGGAAGTTCGACTGCAGCGTCTTGCTCCATGAGTAGTAGCCGCGAGCACTGATGTGCTTCACAATCCGTTGCTCAACAGAAACCTGCAGGCCGTTGTAATTCGAGTTCTGATTCGAACGGATGATCCAAACATTGCTGTAGATCGGGCTCGAAGCATAAGCTCCATACATGGCATTCAAAGGACGACGATTATTCACCGTAGCGCTGGTATTGGCGTAAGCACACGTTAGCTTCACATCCGTGCAGCTTGCCCCACTTCCACCAGCTGAATTGATGTTGAACACAGGTCCATTAATGTCGTTATACAAAGGTGACTTGCGATTGTAAGACCCCACGAAGTTTATCGACACCGCCGTATTGCGTAGCAACTGGTGCTGTACACCGAAGTTCACCTGCATCGCATAGGGCCAGCGGAAGTTCGGATCAAACGCAACCACCTGGTTCAGTGGCAGGAAGGTAGCCGCCTTGGTTGCGTAGTTAAATACCAGGCCCGGATAGGGATTGGTGCCTGTCGGAAACTCTGTCGGATCGTTCTGGTATGGATGCGTCAGTGAGTTCACCTTCACATAGCCGCTGTTACGCACGGCATACGGCGCATAGTTTGACGGGTACTCCCACATGTTGCCGGAGATGCCACCAAAGAACAGACCAGCCGCTCCATGAAACACCGTCTTGCCATTACCCATGGGATCGTACGCAAATCCAAGCCGCGGCGACACATGGTTGATCGGCGAGAACACACCGCCCTTCGGTACACCCGGATCACCCGGGAACAACATACCAATAGGAGCGAGATTCGGGCCATTCGGGCTCAAAATTCGTGCATTAAATGCATGCGACTGCACTCCTGGCGTGAAGTTTGTCTGCATCCTCTGCGGATCGGTCGGTGCCTGCTGGAAGTCGTAACGAACACCAAGGTTCAATGTCAGATTCGGAAGGATCTTCCAGTCATCCTGCGCAAACAAACCATAGCTATACCAGCTTGCGTTCGCATACAGCGGGGTGTCTTGGCCCATGCCAGCAGGAATACCCGCCACGAAGTCAGAAGTCGCATTACCCGTACGCTGACCGATAGCTGTGCTGAAGGTGAAGGTTCCATAGTTATTCAGCAACGTCTGCTGGAAGTCCTTCTCCAGCCCCACTTCGCCACCGAGATAAAGCGAGTGCTTGCCTCGTGTCGTACTGAACACATCACGTATGCCATACACATTCGCACCAGCTTTAGGTCCGGTAATGGACTGGCCCAGGGTAAACGCCTCGACACCACCTATGGAGATGTTTGGCCGAGAAGGGGTTCCCACCACACCAAGATCTGAACCAAAGTCAGCCAGCGTAGAAGCGGGAACTGCGGTACGTCCGCCATACTGCCTTGTGTAAGTCACCCAGAACTGATTCACAGAACGGTTGCTCACTGTCCAGGTATCGCTGATGCTGGCGTTCTGCTGCTTATTCGCGTAATTCGAATACGACCAAATCTGAGCAAAAGTGCTGGGCACAACGCGCACACGATAGTTCAGCAAGAAGTATGACAGCGTCAGACGATGAGCCTGCGTTAGCTGATGGTCTGTCTTACCCAGATACTCTTCGTTTTGTTCGGGCAACGGGGACCGCGTACGGTAGGTGTAACGTGTATCACCAAACTGTGCAGGCAATTGTGCCGGCAGGTTTGCCTTTAGGAACTTCACGATGTTCACTGCAGTCGCATCCACGGCGGGCAGCTTATTTCCCGCATAAGGAGTGGATGTTGTGGCGGCCGCACCCGTCGTTGGCGAGAAGATCGTTGGACGGCACACCAGAAAGTGAACGGCTGTATTTGCTGCCGCAGTCGGGTTCGAGGTGCAGCTTGCCTGTTCTGCAGCGGTCGGCAAATTCTCTGAGAAGTCGCCGGCCATCTGCGCATCGCTCGGCAGGCTACCGCTGTATGTTCCGCTCTGGATAAAGCGGAATCCACCGAAGCTGGCAAAGAAAAAGTCCTTATCTTTACGGATCGGACCACCCAACGTAGCACCAAAGCGATGCTGATTGTAGGCGTTCTTCACATTCGAGTTATGCGAGTTCGCATTGAAGTTGCGGTCGCGGAAAAACTCAAACACCGAACCATGGAACTTGTTCGTACCGCTCTTGGTCACAATGCTGACCACGGCAGACGAGTAGCGCCCCAACTGCGCGCTATAGTTATTCGTCACCACGTTGAACTGGTTCACCGCGTCCGGGTTCGGCACCTGGTTACCCGTATTACGCAGGCCAGTCATGTTCAACGTACCGTCAAGGTAATACGAAGTCTGGCCCACAATGCTGTCGGGCGCACCGTTCACAATCACATGCAATTCCTGGTAACCCAGGTTGTTGATCGTCTGTACGTTCTGTACGCCCGGCACCAATTGCAGCAGGCGAGTCACATCGCGGTTTACCAGCGGCAGATTATCAATCTCGCGATTCTCCACCGTATTACCCAGCGTGGAGTTCGCCAGATTCACCAGCGGTGTGTCCGCTGTCACTTCCACTGTCTCTGCCCCACCGCCAGCCGTAACAGTCAGCTTCAGTTCAGCAGATTCCAACACGCTCAGCGTTACGCCAGTCTGTTCCAGTGTCTTAAAACCCGGAGCATTGACGACGACCTTATACGAACCAACCGGAAGGAATTCCTGACGGTAGCTACCGTCGGCCTTCGTCTGAAAGGTACGGGTAAAGTTCGTCTGCGTATTCGTCAGCGTGATCGACGCATTAGGAACAACGGCGCCATCCGCATCCACCACCGTACCGGAAAGAGTCGCGGTACTGAGCTGGGCAGAAGCAGAGAGTGTGCATGCCACTGACAGCACACATGCAGCAATAGGGATACGTGACCAATTCGTCATCTGGGTCTTTTCCTCCGGAAGCGCTTCCCATCATGGAAAGGATTCCGATTTCGGAACCGCTTCCATTCATGATGGTTGGACCACGGAATATAAACAGATTTTCGGAAAGCTTTGCAACAGGTCGGAGGCAGAAATCTGTCACTTTTTCGCCATTTGCAGCAAAAAAGGTTGCTGAAACGTTTCAGCAACCTTCAAACCTGTCCTACACCTTTCGGAAACGCTACCGATAAAGCTGTCGGTACATCTCCCGATTGCGCAGGATGCTCTGCACATATTCGCGCGTCTCGGTGTACGGAATCGACTCCACAAATTCCGGCAGGTCCTTGTAGTTCCCTTCGCCCACCCAGTTCCGCACCGGCACGTCACCAGCGTTATACGCAGCCAGCGCATACTCCGGTGTATTGCTCCACCGACCCAGCACCTCGCGCAGATTCATCGTTCCCAGCTTCAGATTGATCGACGGATTCAGCAGCATCGGCGCACTGAACTTCTTAATGCCCGCACGCTTCGCCTCCTGCTTACCAACACCCGGCAGCAACTGCATCAACCCCATCGCATTCGCACGCGAAATCGCACCGGGATTAAACTCGCTCTCCTGCCGAATCAATGAAGCCACTAAATAAGGATCAAGCCCCTGCGCCTCAGCGTTCGTCGTCAGATCGCTCCAGTAAGGACGCGGGAATAGCAGCGTCCAATACGCATTCGGCACTTCACTCACCGGCAGCGTATACAAACCAGAACCGCTACGCTTCACCGCCTGCAACGCGCGCACATTCTCGCCATAGCTGGAATAGATCTCCGCCTCTGCCAGCGCGCCCCATTGCGATGCCGTTCCGCTCGCCTGAATCTCCGGCCCGATATATTCGTTCAGCGCAGCATTTGCCAGCAGCCGAGCCTTAATCAGATGCGGATCATTCTCCGGCAGTGCGGCCACCAGTGTCGGCGCAGGCGGCGTCTTCACATAACCCAGAACCTCCGCAGGCGACGTCAACGTCTGCGTTCCTATCTGCTGTAACTGCTGCCGCGCCAGGTTCGCATAGTAGTAGTTGCGATACGTGTTTGAGAGCACGGTGAAGTAGTTCGCAGCCTGCGCAGGATTCTTCTCCACATCCCGCAGCAAACGACCACGCCAGTACAACGCGGTCGGCACCTCCTGCCCCAGCGGGAAGCGCATAATCTGCTCATCCATCAGCCGCGCAGCTTCGGGATAGTTTCGCAAACGATAGTTCAACCACGCCGCACGCCAATGCGCACTCGGCGCATACGTGCTGTTCGGGAACATCTCAAACAGCTTCTCGTAATGCGCAATCGCCTGCGTCGAGTCGCGTTTGATCAGATACATATTGCCGCCGGAATACAGCGCCTCTTCCAGCCAACGGCTCTTCGGAAAGCGCTGCTCCATCTGCTGCAAAATCGACGAGTGTCCGGCAATATCGCCTTCGTTGCGCGAAATCTCCGCCAGGATATAAAGCTTCAGCGCTGCGCTATCATCGCCCGTATCCGGCAACTTCTCTGCATCACGCCGCGACAGGTGCTTCAACTTCAAATCGCAAACCGCACCATAAATATCCAGCGCATCACGATCCGCCTGCGACAACGAAGGATCATTCTTGATCGCGTCATACTCCGCGCCCGCCTCGCCATAGCGCTTCGCGTTGAACAACGCGTCAGCGTGCAGCTTGCGTTCACCCGCAGTCGGTCCAGCATTCAACGATTGCAATGCCACGCGCGACTGCTGCGCCTCAGGCGAAAACGGCAACCGCACAAAGATCTGCCGATAGATCGACACAGCAGCGGCCGTATCCCCCGCCATCTGGTGCGCCTTCGCTTCTGTAATCAGATAATCCGCACTCTGCGACTTCGGCTGCCCCATCAGAATCGCCAACGCCCGCAGCGCATTATTCGCGTCGTTATTAAGTAGATAGGCATTCGCCAGCGTCACCGGCGCACTCGGCACAAAGATGCTCGCCGGATACCTCTGCGCAAAGTTCGTCAGCAGAGTAGTCACCGTAGAAGCATCACGATTATTCAGCGCCGACTGCGCTGCCAGATAATCGGCATAATCACGCAACGCACTTCCCTGCGCCGCCGCCTGCTTATACGCGCTTACGGAATCACCATAGCGACGATCCGCGGCATACGCATGTCCGATCGCCAGATAAGCCGCGGCAGCACCCTCTCCCGGATGCGCAGACGCATAACTCTGCACACCGGCAAACGCCGCGCTGGAACGTCCCGCCACCAACTGCTGTGCCATCGGGCGCAGCGTCGAGCTCTCAACAAACGCTGTATGAAGCGTCTTTGATTGAACAGTCGGTTCAGAAATCACATGAGTCGTCTTCGCGTGCGTGCCACTCTTCAGCGCATGACTGGCAGAAGCCTTGCTGCTCTTCCCATGCGTCGTCGTGGACTTGCCCTTTGCAGCCGAACTGCTCTTTGCAGTGCTGTGTGTCGACGAGGCAGTCGAGTGTGTTGCCTTTTTCTTCTGCGTCGCGGCGTGCACCGCTTCCGCAGATACCAAAGGCAAAGACAAAACCGCTACAGCGGCCAAAGCAGAACCGGATCGGAAGAAAACCCTCACGTTACCACTCTAGGATGCAGAAGCCTCTTCGGGCCTCTACCCACACAATTTGGACGAACCAAGCAAGGTAACGACCCGTTCTTGTGGTTTCTCGCAGACATGTCGGACCTCCTGAACCAACGGGTCTTCATCACACAGACCTGGGTTGCCATTTTGCGTCACGCATTTTGATAAACATTCGGCCTTGAAAAGACCTTTGATACATTGGGGGAGTTTTGCCCCCTATCGAACATTCAAATTGCTGGCAGGAGTTAAGTTCCCCCTATGTTCCACTCGAACGCCAATAAGATCACTTACGGAAAAACTCTCTCGGTCCTCGCACTCGCACTTAGCCTTGCACCTGTCTCCTTTGGACAAGACACGCTCGTCTCAGCCCTGAAGCAGAAGTACCGCCTCTCAGAGATCAACTCGCAGGGCGTCGTTGCAAACCCTGGAACTGTATTGACGATCGAGGCAGACGGCATCAATGCCGAGCCCTACCCCACCATGATCACGTTTGAGAATCCGGTGATAGACGGCCAGGTAAAGCAGCGGTCTAAGGGCCTCGGCTTCCTCAAGAGTTCGAACCTGCAAATTCTGCAGCCCGGCCAGAAGGTGTACATCACCAAGATCAACAACAGCACGGATTCAAAAGAAGATTCGCTGAAGGTAACCATCCTCACGACCGATGCGGTTCTGGCCACGTTCGGCAGCGGCTACGGCCAATACCGTACTTCGAAGCGCTACTCCACCACACTGGCATTCAAGCTTCCCTCCGGAACCCTGGCTCACATGTCTCCGGAAGATGCCGAAAAGACGATCGAAGCCGTTCTGTCAGTAAATCCGGCCGATCAGGTTCGTGCGCGTGACTCAGGCACCGTTGCCCGCTCGTGCGAGCCGCATTGTGCTGTTTCCACCACCACCGGCACTGTCGTTGGCAACGCAGTTGTTGCTCCGACTGCCGCACCGGCGACCGCCGCTCCCACCATCGGACTTGGACAAACTCCGGACCAGGTCACGTCGATCCTGGGTGCGCCCAGCCAAATCATCGACCTCGGCGCAAAGAAGATCTACAAGTACCCCGATATGAAGGTCATCTTCACCGGCGGTAAAGTCAGCGACGTGCAGTAAGCGCGCTCCATTTCGTACGGAATAACGTTGGGGCACTCTCGCAAGAGGGTGCCCCAACTGCTTTCTGCGAGATGTCCGGGCGGAAACCCACCCCAAAATCGACAAAAAATCAATCTAATTTCCCACCACCATTTCCACCTTCAACAGGCGTAAAGTGAAATTTTGACGGGTATCCGGGCAACCTTTTCAGAAACCACAAGTGCCCCTACCAATCTCCACATCTGCCCTACATCTTGTGCTTGCACCCACCTCCGGGGCGAGCTACAGTGTTCCTACTTCAGATGTGACGTCACCCGCGTACGCCCAGCGAGCTGCGCGCCTGGCGAAAAGAAAGCGTAAAATGGAAGGGGAGGCGGAAGCCCCTTTCGCCCACGGAATACAGAGTCGCGCGCCCCCTAAAGAACGCGACCCAGAACGGCGCCCCTGCGGGCGCAAAGCAAGGAGCCCCCATTGGCGACAACGGCACAAACAAGCCTCTCTGACATCACACCCGGATTCCCCGTCCGTGACGAAACCCCTGTCATGCACGTGAAGAAGCGCAACGGCTCGCTGGAAGCCGTGGATGTCAACAAGATCGTCCGTGCCGTGCAGCGTTCGTCGCAGAGCTTGCCGCACGTCGATGCCATGCGCATCGCCTCCAAGACCATCGGCGGCCTTTACGACGGCGCCACCACGCGCGAGCTGGACGCCATCTCCATTGACACTGCGGCGTCGCTCATCGCGGAAGAGCCGCAGTACTCCAAGCTGGCCGCACGCCTGCTCCTGGCCACCATCCTCAAGGAAGTCGCCGGGCAGAACCTGCACTCCTTCTCGCAGTCCATCGAGTACGGTTTCCAGCAGGGCGTTGTAGGCCCCGCCGTGGCAGAGTTCGTCTCCGTCCACGCTCGCAAGCTGAACCACGCCATCGACGAAAACTTCTCAGACCGCTTCGAATACTTCGGCCTGCGCACCGTGTATGACCGCTACCTGCTTCGCGATCCCCTCTCGCGCAAGGTCATCGAAACGCCGCAGCACTTCTTCCTGCGCGTGGCCTGCGGTCTGGCTGGCACGCCGCATGAGGCCATTGAGTTCTATCAGCTCATCGCCGCGCATGACTACATGCCGTCATCGCCCACGCTCTTCAACAGCGGCACCAAGCACCCGCAGATGTCTTCCTGCTACCTGCATGATTCCCCGCAGGATTCGCTGGAATCCATCTACGACGCCTACAAGGACGTCGCTCTGCTGTCGAAGTTCTCGGGCGGCATCGGCCTTGCCTTCCATCGCGTCCGCAGCGAAGGCTCGCTCATCCGTGCCACCAATGGCCTCAGCAACGGCATCATCCCGTGGCTGCGCACGCTGGATTCGTCCGTCGCTGCCGTCAACCAGGGTGGCAAGCGCAAGGGCGCATGCTGCGTCTACCTGGAGCCATGGCACGCTGACGTGGAGAGCTTCCTCGAACTCCGCGAAAACACCGGCGACCTCTCCCGCCGTACCTACAATCTGAACACCGCCAATTGGGTTCCCGATCTCTTCATGAAGCGCGTGGACGAAGACGGCATGTGGTCGCTCTTCGATCCCAAGCTCGTTCCCAACTTCCCCGATCTCTACGGCGAAGAGTTTGAACAGGCATATCTGCAGGCAGAAGAAGGCAAGATCTACCACCGCCAGGTGAAGGCGCGTGATCTTTACGCCCGCATGATGCGTTCCCTCGCGGAAACCGGCAACGGCTGGATGACCTTCAAGGACGCCTGCAACGTCAAGAACAACCAGACCGGCGCGCCCGGCAACGTGATCCATCTGTCAAACCTCTGCACAGAGATCACGGAAGTCACCAGCTCCGCGGAAACCGCCGTCTGCAACCTCGGCTCCATCAATGTTGGTCGCCACACCAACATGAACGAGAACGGCGAGGTCTACTTTGACTTTGAGAAGCTCGCCAACACGGTCCGCATCGCGGTGCCCATGCTCGATCGCGTCATCGACATCAACTACTACCCTGTTGACGGCGCTGCCAAGGCCAACAACCGCTGGCGCCCCGTTGGCCTCGGCCTCATGGGTCTGCAGGATGTCTTCTTCCAGATGCGTCTTGCCTTTGATTCGCCGGAAGCACAGGCGCTGTCCACCAAGATTCAGGAAGAGATCTACTACCACGCGATGGTTGCCACCACCGAGCTTGCGGAGAAGTTCGGAGCGCACCCCAGCTTCAGCGAAACCCGCCTCGCAAACGGCCAGTTCCAGTTCGATCTCTGGAATGTGAAGCCGTCCGAACCGGCCCGTTGGGATGCGCTGCGTGAGCGCATTCTGAAGTCCGGCGTGCGCAACTCGCTGGTCATCGCAATCGCACCCACCGCCACCATCGCCTCCATCGTTGGTTGCTATGAGTGCATTGAGCCGCAGATCAGCAACCTCTTCAAGCGCGAAACACTCTCCGGCGAGTTCCTGCAGGTCAACCGCTACCTCGTCAACGAGCTCAAGCTCCGCGGCCTGTGGACGGAAGAAATGCGCATGCGCCTCAAGATGTCCGAAGGCTCCATCCAGAACATTGACGGCCTGCCCGACGACCTGAAGCTCATCTACCGCACCGTGTGGGAGATCCCCATGCGTTCGCTGATTGACATGGGAGCCGCACGTAACGCGTACATCGATCAGGCACAGTCGCTGAACCTGTTCATCGAATCGCCGAACATCGGCAAGCTCTCTTCCATGTACATGTACGCATGGAAGAAGGGCCTCAAGACCACCTACTATCTGCGCTCGCGCCCGGCAACGAAGATTGCCAAGGCCACCGTGCAGAAGGGCTCCGTCATGGCGTCCACGCCGGCTCAGCAACTGACCAACGTCCCGGTGCCAACGCCGGAACAGCAGCCGCTGGATGCCTCCGCCGCCATCGCCTGCTCTCTCGAAAATCCTGAGAGCTGCGAAGCCTGCCAGTAATCCAAAGGCGCTCCGTTCTTACGGCGGAGCGCCTTCTCTGAATTCGTCATCCTGAGCG
>NZ_JAEDXV010000042.1:0-27366 GCF_036877645.1 Terriglobus sp. ADX1 | reverse complement strand
TCTTCGAGTTGGCCATCCGTTCGACGATGTATCGCCGCCACCCTCGATTGCTTATTCGACGGCACCGCATACGAAGTATCCGTCATGCCCAACGGCTGGAAAATATGCTCTTGGAAGTATGTTTCAAGGGATTCTCCAGAGACCTTCTCAACGATCATTCCTAGGACAGCAGTACTTGCTCCGTAGTTCCATTGGTCGCCCGGGTCGCTCAGGAGCGGAAGCTGCCACTCGTCTTTCTTCGTCGCTTCTGTCAGGCGTTTCACAATCACATTGCAGAACCCATATCCAATGCCGGAAGTGTGAGTTAGCAGGTGTTGGATCGTCATAGGCCGCTTTGCAGGACGTGTCTCGTAGCTGCCATCGGCATCATTGAACTTTGAGATGACTCGGAGATTGTCGAAGCCAGGAAGGTATCTCGAAACAGGGTCGTCCAGTTTGATCTTTCCAGCTTCGACTAGTTGCATCGCTGCGACAGACGTCACCGGTTTTGTCATAGAAGCGATTAAGAAGATGGCATCCTTCGGCATCGGAGTTTCATGCCCGCTCCCAAGTTTGCCCGCCGCGCCTTCGTACAGAACACCGCCAGTTCCAACTACAAGGGCGACCACACCAGGCGTATCGCTTCGGCTGATTGATTCCTTGAGTTCTTGCGTTATGGCCTCTTTCTCAGCCTCAGACAGTCGTTGCTGCGAAGTGGCATCTTCGGCATACAAGAGCACCGAAGTGCCAATGAGAAGCGCGCAGGCGACTATCGTGTTGGTCAACAGATGCCGAATCGCCAAGCCACGCAATACAGCTATCCCCGAAGCTTGAGACGAAGAGGTCGATTGGAGTTGTATCTCATTTACCTTCGAAGTGATTTGGTCCATCATCTGCTGCTACTCCTGTCTGAATGGCACATGGCAAAGCAGACGCTACAAGGCAGAAAGATTCAGCACAAGTGCGTAGTTTTTAAGGCATTCATCAGGCCGGTTTACGGATCGGGCTCATTCGAAAATCCTTTGATAATACTCATGCGTGGATTGAGAATTTTGAACTTGTTTTACTGATCGTTAAAGCTAGCCTTGCTTCTGTGAATAGTCCTCGCATCCATCATGTCGTTGGAATTGCCTTGATCTTCGTATCGATCTCCACTGCAGGACAGACACCACGTCGTTTTAAATCGGGCGTCAACTCACAAGCAGTTCGTCGCCTGTTCTTGAGTTATTGGGAAGACTATCTTCGCGACAATCCGGAAGCCGCGACAGCGTTGGGTGACAAACGCTATAACGATCGCTGGCGCGATCTCTCCCCAACCGCGGTCGAGACCTCGCTGCAGCGAGATAAGCGGTACGAGAGGCGTCTACGCGCTGTCGATACCGCGAGACTTCCTGAAGAAGACAAGCTATCTGTCGAGTTGCTCCTGCGCATGCTTCGCGAGGAAGAGGAAAGTATCCGTTTCAAGGAATGGGAAATGCCTTTGAACCAGATTCACGGCATCCACTTTGAGCTTCCACAACTGGTCTCTTCAACGCCATTTGAGGATACACATGACTATGACAACTACATCAAGCGTTTGAGGAGTGTGCCTAAGCTATTTGACCAGCTCCGAATCGTCATGGCGTTGGGGATGAAGGATGGTCATAGGCCTGCGCGGCTCGTCTCCGAAAAAGTGCTTGCGCAAGTGAACGCGATCCTTGCAATCGAACCGGGTGACAGTCCTTTCCTCGCACCCGTCAAGAAGTTTCCTAAGAGCATTTCCGCCGACGATCAGAAGCGATATGAGCAAGAGATCAAAGCTGCCTTCTCACAAGAAGTCGTACCAGCATACAAAGCTCTGGCCAAGTTCCTTGAGACACAATACATCCCCCGCAGTCGTAGTGAAGCAGGGGTTTGGTCGATCCCTAACGGGGACGCCTATTACGCCTACTGCATCCGACGAAATACCACGTTGACGATGAGTGCCGATCAGATTCACCAAATCGGACTCGACGAAGTAAAGCGGGACGAGGCTGCAATGCTCGTTATCGCCAAGAATCTCGGGTACAACGACCTCAAGAGCTTCAACACTGCCATCAGCGCGAACCCAAAACTTCACGCTTCGTCGCGAGAGCAGGTTCTCGATGTATATCGTGGGTATCTGAATCAGATGAAGGCGAAGCTACCCGAACAATTTGGGACTCTGTCCAAGAGTGACCTCATCGTTGAGGCCACCCCGTCATACACGGAAAAACAGAGACCACCCGCGACATACGAACCTGCCACAGTAGATGGAAAACATCCTGGGCGCGTGGTGGTTAACACCTACAACTATTCCCAGATCCCGCTTTGGGATGCCGAGTCGATCGCATATCACGAGGGAATCCCGGGACACCACTTGCAGTTTTCCATCGCACAAGAGAAGGATAATCTTCCTGACTTTCGCAAGCATAAGGAATTCACCGCTTACACCGAGGGCTGGGCCCTGTATGCGGAGCAGCTTGGTAAGGATGTGGGTTTCTACCAGGATCCTTACAGTGACTATGGCCGCCTTGAAGGAGATATTTGGCGCGCCATTCGTCTTGTTGTGGATACAGGACTCCACTCCAAGCATTGGACGCGGCAGCAAGTTGTCGACTACTTTCACGACCATTCCTCTGTTGATGAGACGAACGTTCAGCGGGAGACGGACCGATACATCGCTTGGCCTGGGCAGGCCCTTGGCTACAAAATCGGTCAGTTGAATCTGCTCGAACTCCGCCAGCATGCCGAGTTAGAACTCGGGCCGAAGTTCGACATCAAGAAGTTTCACGATCTGATCCTTGGCTCCGGGGCGTTACCGCTCGATTTCCTTGATCAACACGTGAATGAGTGGATCGCCGCTCAGAAGTGAGTGCAAATCATCCTCCACCAAACGCCATCGCAATCACAAGGAGAACTATGCCATTCAAACGAGTCATCGCTGTTTTGGTTGTCGCAACATGCATCGGTAGCGCTTCGAGCTTGCACTCGCAAGCATCAGGCACCGCTGCCTCGCCCCAAATCGAACCTTCCAAGAGCCTTGATGCTCTCGTCACCGGGCTTGAGAAGCAACTTGTGCCGCTTGCAGAAGCGATGCCAGCCGACAAATACAGTTTCGCCCCGAGCAATGATCAATTCAAAGCTGGAAGCGATGTGAACTACAAAGGTGTTCGAACCTTCGGACAGCAGTTGGCTCACATCATTCAAGCAAACGACTTCTTCTTTCTCGGTGTGAAGGGAGTTGCAAAGCCGGATGCTGAAACTGCAGCCAAGTTAGCGGCCACTGGAAAGCTCACCCAGAAAGAGGATCTGCTCAAAGCGTTGAAAGAATCGTTCGCCAATGCTCATGCAGCGGTGGCCACTTTAACCCCCGAGAACGCCTGGGATCATGCAGGGCGCGGTGTTACTGACACCCGAGCCGAAGAAGTGGGCCATGCAGTCGGGCATGCCTATGACATCTATGGTCAGCTCGTCGAGTACATCCGCATGAACGGCATTGTGCCGCCAGCCAGTGAAGGCAGACCGCTCGCAAATCCCGGAAAAGCAAATTGAGTGTCATCCTTCAAGCGACTTTGTGTTTCCTGACAGGGGCCAGTCTTCGGCAGGTCCAAGTTGGTCAAATTCCGAGTTCAACGCGATCTCAAAGCCCCGGTCGACTTAAAGCTAGGAGAAAGTCCGACGACTCTACAGCCGGGGCAGACAATTGACGTTCGCCTTCCGGTCGGAACTCAAGTCATTGCCGCTACCGCAATCGCTCGGCACCCGGAAGGCGAAGTCATTGTCTAGGTTGAATCGTCGCTGGATGACGCAATCGTCCACATTAAAGCCTGATTCCAGCCGATCAATCACGAAGCAGTTGCTCCTCCTCGAAGCAAGAACAAAGGAACACTCGATCTCACACCCATGCTCAAATTGATTTCCTCGCGGTCCGTACTGAGACGCCCGATGCAGTCTTTGCCTTGGCGAACGCTGCTGCAATGCGCGTTCGTCATTTGCTTTTCTGTTTCAGTTTCAACTTTCCTTCACGCGGACGGACAAACCGCCGGTACACCTCCGCTATGGATGCGCTATCCGGCGATATCACCCGACGCCAAGACAATTGCCTTCATCTATCACGGCCATCTTTTCTCTGTGCCAAGTGATGGTGGGCAAGCCACGGCATTGACGGCAGGGGACTCGCATGAGACCGCGCCGGTGTGGTCTCAAGATGGGAAGTTGATCGCATTCGCCTCGGACAGATTCGGACACTACGATGTGTTCATCATCCCGGCCAATGGCGGAACCGCGAAACGACTTACTACCTATTCTGTGGACCAAATTCCCACCGCCTTTACGTCTGACGGCAAGTTTGTGATGTTCAGCGCACATCGGACAGACCTTAGCCAGAGTGCGAAATACCCCTCTCGCATCTTTCCGGAACTTTATAAAGTCTCGATCAATGAGGGGCGCGCGCCTATCCAGCTTTTGAGTACGCCCGCACTGGGAGCGCACTACGATCACGAAGGCATACGAATGCTCTACGAGGACGTGAAGGGCTATGAAGATCCTTGGCGTAAGCACGAAACATACGCGAATGCGCACAAGATTGTTCTCTACGACTCACGAGGCTCAAGCTTCAAGCAACTGACCTCATACATTGGAGAAAATCGCAATCCGCAGTGGGCACCCGACGAAAAGTCGTTCGACTATTTGAGCGAGCAGAGTGGCTCCTTCAATGTATGGCAGATGTCACTCACCCATGGTGGAGACGTTGGTGTGCCAAAGCAGTTGACACACTTTGAAAAGAATCCGGTGCGCTTCCTTACAGTAGCTGCGAACGGCACGCTCTGTTTTGGATTCGATGGCGAAATTTACACGCTTGGTGCGGATGCTTCAGCGCCGCAAAAGGTTAACGTTCGAATTGCGTTGAGTGAAACCAGACCGAACCAGGAGATACTTCACTTCAAAGACAGCGCCACAGAGATGACCTTGAGTCCAAACGGCAAAGAGGTCGCGTTTGTTGTTCGAGGTGACGTTTACGCCGCTTCCGTCGAGACGGGCGATACAAAACGCATTACCAATACACCTGGCCAGGAACGCAACGTATCCTTCAGCCCGGATGGGCGACACCTTGTCTTCGCTGCGGAATATGAAAGGCCGTGGGCTCTCTATGAAGCCTCGATCGTTCAGCCTAAGGAAAGTGAACCATACTTTTTCTCGGCTACCAGCATCGATATCAAGCCCTTGCTTCGCAACGATCAGGAGAACTTCCAACCGAAGTATTCACCAGATGGACAAGAGGTCGCTTACCTTGAGAATCGCACGACACTTAAGGTCATCAATCTCGGAAGCCGCACTTCACGCACCATTCTGCCGGGTGAGTTCAACTTTTCCGCGGAAGATGGCGATCAATGGTTCGAGTGGTCGCCTGATAGCCGATGGTTCCTTGTTACCTTCCTGGATCGCACGCGGTGGTCAAAGAAAGCTGGCCTGATTGCCGCGGACGGCCAGCATCCGATCACAAATGTGACGGTGTCCGGATACGAAGCCATGCACCCCCAATGGAACACGGACGGCAGCGGAATGACGTGGATCAGTGACAAGTATGGTCTTCACGGCTCAGGCTATGACAGCGATTTTAATGGCGACATCCTGGAGACGTTCTTCTCACAGACCGCAGCCGATCGCTTCCGCCTATCCAAGTCGGAATACGCCGTAGCGAAGGAACTGGATAAGGACAGGCCCAAGACGAAGCCGGACACAGGCGAGCCTAAAGGAAAGCCGTTACCTACGGTCAGCTTCGATCTCAACAATTTGCACGACCGAGAAGTCAGACTAACGTTAGGCTCAACCAATGTGCTGGCCGGTCATCTCGCGAAAGACGGAGAGTCCCTGCTCTATCTGGCGAAGGGAGAGAAAGGGGCTGATTTGTGGCTCCTCAAAATCCGGAACAAAGAACTTAAACGACTTGCCTCGATTGAAGCGCCGGAAACAGATGCCGCTCCAGTTCTGCAAGTCTCTGAAGACGATGCGAACGCTTATGTGCTCGCGGCAGGAAAGATCACAAGAGTTGAGGTAGCCGCCGGTACATCGCACCCTGTCGCCTTCGACGCGGAGAAAGAGGTCAACGGTTCAGCCGAACGGGCTTACTTGTTCGATCACATCTGGAGGCTCGAAAAAGAGAAGTTCTTCGATCCCGGTATGAACGGAGTTGATTGGGACTACTACAAAAAGGTTTACGCCCGATTCCTGCCACATATCGACAACGATGAAGACCTTGCCGAGATGTGCAGCGAGATGCTGGGCGAACTGAACTCGAGCCATACCGGATGCAGATACCGTCGTAAGCCAATCGACGATACCGCTGCTCTCGGAGCGTTCTACGATCCGGGGTACATAGGTGCTGGCCTCAAGGTTCAAGAGGTTATCGACGGCGGCCCCTTGATTGCCGCGACTACTCGTCTCTCGGCAGGCATGGTGATTGAAGCAATCGATCAAACACCTATTCCGGCAGGTGCCGATCCAAGCCCGCGATTGAATCACAGGGCTGGTCATCGTATTGCACTCAGCATGTACGACCCTGCACATGACAATCGATTTGTGGCAGTGGTGAAGCCAATCACACTGGCCCAGGAACAAGACCTCCTCTACAGGCGTTGGCTAAAGCAGCGTCGAAGCGAGGTTGACAAACTGAGTGCAGGCCAGATCGGTTACGTACATGTCAAGGAAATGAATCAGCGCAGCTATCGAGAAGTGTTCTCCGAGGTTTTCGGCGAAAACAGCGGAAAGAAGGCAATTGTCGTAGACGCGCGTTTCAATCATGGGGGACATCTCCGTGATGACCTCGTGACACTTCTGAGTGGAAAGCAATACCTTCACTACATCCCTCGCGGTCAGATCTTGGGTTGGGACCCTATAGCGCCGGTCGGAAAATGGACTGGCAAGAGCGCTCTCGTTGTCAACGAAGACGACTACTCCGATGGCCACCTCTTTCCCTGGGTCTATCAGCATCTTGGTATCGGTAAATTGATTGGAACCCCGATTCCAGGCACAGGCACTTCTGCAGCTTGGGAGCAGCAACAGGATCCTCAACTCGTTGTCGGTATCCCTTACGGAACCATCGAAGATGTTGCAGGGCATGTGATGGAAAAGACACAGATCACGCCGGATGTGCAGGTGACGAATGATCCGGAAAGCCTCTCCCATGGCAAAGATCTACAGCTTGATCGTGCTGTGCAGGTGTTGATGGCCCCATAGTCTGCGGCAAGGATGAGTTGTGTTCGCTGTAAACGAACCTTTGTTGGATGTGACGATGTCGCGGGCCTCAGTATCTTTTGAAATCCGACATATTCGGAAGTCGCATAGATAACCGAAACTCACGATTCGCTTCAATACTTTGAACTAGAACTGTGTCGGATCCGACTGTAGTTTTGTGGTGTTCGGACGCCGACTGAGCACGAGAAATGAGCTTAGCTCTGCGCTCCATGAGCACCCGTTCTTTCAATCAGTCCTAACCTCTCACGCTGCCTCGGTTGGCAGTCGGGTGAAGCGGGGTTGCAGAGAACGTTATCGCTTTGTCGCACATGCGCGAATCGAAAGGCCCTATCGATGATGAACCTACGCACTGCATTCTTGTGTTTTGTCAGTTTGCTTTTGCCGAACGTGTTGTCTGCTCAATCTTGTGAAGCCAATCTCGGCAGTAGCGGGAGTCAGAAAGAAGGCCTCAGCATTACAAGTTCGGTCAATCTTCATGGCCTGAACTCACATAATGCCAATCGGCCAAATCAAAGGAATGATTGCCGCAGACGCAGCCTTCGACATCGGTGCGGATACTTATGAGAACGGAAAGGCGACTCTCGCGATTACTCAGAAGCCAACCGGTAGTTCTCGCGCGATTCCGATGTACTTTACCGCAAACGATCAAGGCCTGGTTACGTTTAAGGCGGTTCTTCCAGCCGGAATGGCAATGAAGCTATCAGATGCGGGCAACTACGTCTGCGGGAAGTGGCTGGACAAGTTGCAGGCCGGCAATCGCGGGGAAACTCTTGCCGGGCGAAGCGAAAAGCTCGATCCAGTCATAGAACCGAAATCCGTTCTGTCGACCGCACAACTCACATCGAATTGTGAGGCTAATTTTACGACCAAGGGCGCCATGTTCCCCGGTGGGTACCAATACGGAAGCCTTGGAGTCTGCGTTTCCAAGATTCCGCTCTAATTCGAGGACACCCTTCGGGAGCATTCATGGCCGCCTGCAGCACTGAGAATCAATTTTGAAGAGGAAAGGCATATTTGATCCTCGAAAGGCTAGCGCAATTTCTTGGACCATACAGATCACGTACCATCGCGCTATTGATCGACATCGATATTTGTCGCATCGCCATCATTATCAAGCGGAAGTCTTCGACGAGATGCAGCGATCTGCTCTGAATGTTGAACTTTCAGTCGAACATCTTGATGGCAAAGCGCTTTTGGCTAGACTGAGAGAACAGCTCTCCCCTGATCAACGGAAACGTTGGAACCCCACATCCTTGAGGGGTACAGTTTCAGGGAGGCAGACGCTCGGAAATGTCCGGCATCACTGCTATCGAGCCGTCCAGCGCCTTAGTTCCAATATCTTCTCCGGTACCAAATAGTCAGGACTGTGCATTGCCAAACGCTTTAATCGCAAGAGGTCTGAGCCGGTGAACGAGCGCCTCCAAGAACCCGAATAAACCCTTGGAAGAAATTCGATCGTCTGGGCCGACTTCACGGTCAAAGCAAGCCAGAAAATCGAGTCCCATAGAGAGAATTGAGGCAGAATCCATCGACTGACATAGGAGAATTTGTTACAGAAGTACTGCCTGACGAAGAGATCGGGCCAAGCGCTTCTGAAAGTGCGCTGGCAGGCGGTTATTGCATGGTGAGTCTGGACTCTGCATTGGGCAATGGAATAGTCACAGAGACGACGCCATGATTCGATTGGATGGTCGTTGTCCTGCCGTTGATCGTTGCATGAGAAGGAACGTGTGCCTGCCCCGTCACCTCTACGCGAATTTGTTTGAACCAAGGCTGATAAATGCCTTCCGGCGCCTTGAACTCAATGCTCAATGTGTCATCCTGCTTTGTTGTGCAGCTTATGTGCAAACGGTAGAACTGGCCACTGCGATAGTTCAATGAATGTCCATCGTCGGTATAGACATCGCCCTGGCACACCTCGCCTGCGCGGGGCACATAAACACGGAGTGTTAGCGGCCCCTGCGGAGTTTCATCTGTGCTTTGCACAAGCGGCTGCAGAGGCAGGATAGCTCCTCCACGAACAAACACAGGCACCGTCGCAAGGTCGGGCTTGAGCATAATGCGTTGCTGCTGCAGCAGAGCGTCGCGAACTTCGGCATCACGTGCCTTCAGTGTGTCGGCAGAGCCAGCGGGTTTTCCTGTCCAGTAGTCATACCAGATGCCGGGAGGCAGATGCAGTTCATACTCTGCAACTTCTTCGGGTGACGGATTCGGTGCGATGAGCAGCGATGGTCCAAGCATGTACTCGGCTCCGCCGGTCAGCAGGTCCATGGGATTGCCATCAGCAGTAGCGTGCGGAAACTCCACGAACAAGGGGCGCATCATGGGCATGCCATTGCGTGATGTCTCTTCTGCAACGGTGTAAAGGTAAGGCAACAGGCGATAGCGCTCTTCGATGTACCTCTTGCGCAGAGCTTCCTGCTCAGGGCCATCCACCCATGGCTCATGCATGCGTGTACCCTTCGCGGAGTGGTCACGGTCAATGGGTTGGAAAGCGGCAACTTCAAGCCACTTGGTCAAAAGATCAGCAGGCGGCGATCCGGCAAAACCACCCACGTCGGCTCCAGCGAATGAGAAGCCGCTAAGGCCGAGGTTTGTCAGTTGGGGAATCGTCATCCGCAGATGGTTCCATGTGGAGCTGTTGTCACCTGTCCACGTAACGGCATAGCGCTGGCCGCCCGCATACGTTGCGCGGGTCATTACGTAAGGGCGTTCGTTGGGTCGTAGCTTCAACACGCCATCATAGGTGGCTTTGCTGTTCAGCAGTCCATAGATGTTATGGATTTCGCGTTGCGAGGCGGTGCGTTTCAGGAATCCTGGCTCGTCAATATGATGTTGTGTCTCCAGCGGCATCGTCTTCGACGGGTAACGGAAAACGGCAGGCTCATTCATGTCATTCCAGAAGCCGGCGACGCCATCCGCAACAAAGTCCTTATATAAAGTGCCGAACCACTGCCGTGTCCTTGCCTGTGTGTAGTCAGGAAAAACCGACGGGCCTGGCCACACGGTGCCGACATACGTTGTGCCGTCAGGATTTTTCACGAAGTGGTCGCCAGCCATGCCGGTGTCGTACGGCAGATAGTCTGTGTTCGGTTTCTCGGCGATGTGCGTGTCGGCAATTACCACCAGATGGAAGTGATCGTCCGCCAGCTTGTTCACCATCTCCGGAAACTTCGGGAAGCGCTGTTCATCCACCGTAAAAGGCATGTTGTTCTTCTGGAAATCGATGTCCAGCCACAGTGCATCCGCGGGGATCTTGTCGCGTCGCAGGTGCGCAGCGACATCCATCAGTTGCGATTCTGGCGTATAGGTGTAACGAGATTGCTGGAAGCCAAACGACCACAACGGAGGCAGGGAAGCTGTTCCCGTGAGCCATGCATAGCCCTTGATGACATCCTTCGGATCCGGACCATAGAGGAAGTAGTAGTCGATTGGACCGCCCTGCGATCCGAAGTTGTATTCCTGGTCGTTCTCATGACCAAAATCAAATGAAGTACGCCATGTGTTGTCGAAAAAGACGCCGAAGCTACGTCCATCCTTCACGTCAATAAAGAAAGGGATGCTCTTGTAAATAGGATCAGTCGACTCTTGCCAACCGAAGCTGTCGGTGTTCCAGAGCGTGAACGTCTGACCGCTCCGATCCAATGGGCCCGGCTTATCACCCAGGCCGAAGAAGTGTTCGTTTTCGCCGCGCGTTTTATAGACGTGGAAGGCGTCTCCGCGCCATTGCACGGGCCCTGAGTCTTCCTGCAGGATGTGGCCTTGCTTGTCGCGGATGACCAGATGCAGGCCATCCTTCACTTCAATTGCAAGCTTGTCTGTATGAAATCCACTTTGATCCTCAGTGACATCGACAAGGCTTGTGCGGCTGCCAGGCAGCACCGCCCATGATGCATCTTCCGGAGCGCTGACGCGCCATTCCCGGATGCGCAGCTTGTCGTCCTGCAATGCCGTGATCTGAAGATGGACTCCATTCTCCGTGGCTTCCAGGCCATTCGCAGTATTACGGATGATGGGCTGTGCAACGGCGGAGCAAGCAAGTGTGAGAGAAACCACGCAAATTCTGCAGACATTCCAGTGGGCCATGGCATGAAGACACCATCTCGCGGAACGTCATTGCAATCGGCCCTGACGCTATTTCGGCTCAACTTTTTCTCAACAGCTAAGTTCTGCATCAGGAGTAAGTTGCGCCTACTTCTTGGGGTTACCAATGTGTAGAGAATAGAGATTTGCAGTGTTCAAACGGCCTCGGATTACGACGGTTCCATCATGCAAAAGGCCGCAGAAGACGAGATCGCTGAAGTCTGTAGATCGCATATTCGCAATTCCGCCCATCTCTTCCACCTTTCCATCCTGTACACGAACTCGATACACCGGCTGGCCCGGTTCAATGAAGGCGTCCGCGTAGATGAACTGACTGTCGTCGGACCAGACGGGGTCTGCAACCGAACGCGACGCCAGAGTGGACCATTGCTTGTGCTGCATGTCATAGAGGCGAAGCTGCTTCTGGTCGAGCGATAAAGCCGCAATATAGTGGCCATCAGGAGACCACCGCGGACTGAAGAGGCCATCGGATTGAGGGATGACCGCCAATTTATGGCTGTCGAGATCAAGGATCTGGATGGTGCGTGGTGCAGCGTCCTTGCCCAGCAAGTCCGGTGTCAGTCCAAAGGCGAGTTGCTTGCCGTCAGGAGACCATGTGGGGTCAGCGGCGTTGGTTTGCGCCTCCAGAACGCGCTGTAGATCACTGCCATCCGCAAGCACCTGATAGATGCTCCACGCTCCTGAGGACATGCGCGCCATCATGGCCAGCCGCGATCCATCCGGAGACCAGTGTGCACTAAAGGCCTGTAATTCGCCGGGCGTTAATTGAAGCAATTCGGATCCATCGGGCCGAGCGCGCCATAGTCGGCCTTCCGTATCCACCCAGGCTAGCCAGCGACCATCACGCGTCTGCTCCAACCGATGCGCGTTGCTGTAAATGCCATGGAATGAGGTAAAGCTATGCATGCCGGGAGCCAGGATCTGTACTTCGCCCTCGGTTGCAACGCCGGTCATGTAGATAGAGTCTTTGGTGGTAAACAGCGGTCCTTGATATGCGAGCGGACCATCGGTGAGGCGTTGCGGTGTGCTGCTTAAACCGCTGATTCGCCACAGGTCAGAGGCAGTACCTTCGATTGCCTGAAATACAAAGGCTGATCCATCGGGTGACCAGTTGCCACAGCAAACATCGCGCGACTGCGCCCAGGAGCCGAGAACTGGGTGTGGTTTGCGATTGTCAGCGCGCAATTCCCACAGTGCCTGGTGATGCGAAAGGGGATCAAACAGCGTAAAACGAAGGGTTTTTGCGTCAGGGGACCAGCGCAACCAGAAGGCGCGGCCGGGTAACGATGCATAGTGCGTCGTCTGGCCTCCGCCGGGGTCGGTCTCGTAGAGGTCGTTGCCTGCGGCATACAGGATATGAGTGTTGTCAGACATCCATGTGGCGTCGTGTGCCAGAACGTGGACCACGCGCTGCGCGGAGCCACCCGTTCCAGGGACAATAAACAGTGGCTGTTCCGATTGGTTGGTGGCATGACTACGCACCAGCAGGCGATAGCCGTCGCGTGACATGTCCGCAATCGCGGGTCCGGCCACCTCGTCGGGGAGTGTAATGTCTTCGCTTGTGCCTCCCCCAATGGTGATCCGTTCGAGATGAACACGGCCATCACGGATAACGGATGCGAAGACGTGCAGACCATCCGTAGCTATGGATGCGAACGATTCCGTGGCGTCGCTTCCGGGTAAAACTCTCTGTGTATGAGTAAGTTGCCGAACAGTTGGAACCACGGGGACCGATTTGTACGATCCCGCAAGATAGCCCGCGAATGCCGCAACCAACAGACCCACGCATCCCATCGCTATCAGCGTGATAGGTAGGAGAAGGCGGCGCTTCGCAGGTTCTGACTGCTGCAGGGAAGCGGCCACGGGGGCGGGCAAGGGAAGAGCAACATCCGGTTCGACCGACGCGCGAACAGGGACAGAAATAGCTTCTAACTGCGTCTCCACAGACGACATTTCCGTGGCAGGCGAAGCAGGCGCGTCAAGAACTGTAACCGGAGCAATAAAGCGATAGCCACGACGGGGCAGCGTTTCTACGAACCGGGGATTCTCGGCGCTATCGCTCAGGGCCTCGCGAATCTTATTAATGGCAGTTCCGAGGGAATGGTCGAAGTCGACGTTGGTGCCCTTTTCCCATACCTTCTGCTGCAACTCTTCGCGAGTAACGACGTGACCAGCCTGATAGACGAGTTCTGCGAGGACACGAAAGGGCTGGCCCTGCAGCTTAATGCGAAAACCTCCCCTCCACAACTCGCCGGTGGAAAGGTCTGCCTCGAAGGTTCCAAAGGCAACACGAACGGGATGATGTTCAGACCGCATGAGTTACCGCAGCTTGAATGTATCACTTTTCAATCTGATGAACTTTGAAAACAGATGAAGAAAACTGCTATCTATATGTATCTAAAAGAATTGACGGTTGAAGTGACTTTCATCGCAAAAGGACGTTCAGACGATGGAAGTGTTGTGTCGATTTTGCCGAAAGTTCACACTGCCCGGCATGGCTGTGCCCTGCTGAGGCTTGGAGGCACTTGCAACATGAATTCCAGATTTAAGAGCTTCAGTGCGCACTTGTGTGTGACTGCCGCCACCCTGTCGCTTGGCTTTGCCAGTATCTCTCTGCACGCTCAGACCGACACCGGCCGCGTTACGGGACAGGTAGAAGACGTGACGGCAGCCGCCATCCCCGGCGCGACTGTCACCATTACGAACACCGATACTTCTGCGACACAGACCCTGACGGCCGACGCAGCAGGTAACTTCAACTTTCCGGCTCTGCCCCGTGGCGCGTACAAGATCACCGCGTCCATGAGCGGCTTTCAGACCACGACACAGAACTTTCAACTACTGGTGTCGCAGACGCAGACCATCCTTTTCAAGCTGAATGTCGGAGCCACGGACCAGACCATCGAAGTGACCACAGCCGCCCCGCCCATCGACCTTGGTTCGTCAACCATCGCCGAGACGGTGAGCAGCCGTCAGCAAACAGAGCTGCCGCTCAACGGTCGTAACTTTACACAGCTTGCCCTCCTTTCGCCCGGTGTCACACGTGGTAACTACGGGAACAGCGCATCCGGTGTGAATGGCGATGCCGAGACCTTCCGCAACAGCACCTCAGGTGGCGGATCGCTCTCGACCAACGGACTTCGTCCGCAGGCCAACAACTACATTCTGGATGGCGTGGACAACAACGAAGGTCTGGTCAACACATTGAACTTCTTCCCCAACGTGGAAGCCACGGAAGAGTTCCGCGTGAATACCAGCACCGCACCGGCCGAGTTTGGCCGCGCTGGTGGCGCCATTGTGCAGACGTCGATCAAGTCCGGCACGAATGGCATTCACGGATCGGCATACTGGTTTGCCCGCTCCAGCTTGTTTGACGCGAACCCCAACTACCAGTTCCTGGGCGCAGGCAAAACGGCTCCGCTGCCGTTTAAGCGCAACACCTTTGGTGGCACGGTTGGCGGCCCGCTCATCAAAGATCGTCTGTTCCTCTTTGCGGACTACAACGGCCTGCGTGAGAACGCTCCGCTGAATGCAGAGATCGTCACCGTGCCGACAGCGTTGATGCGCCAGGGCAACTTCAGCCAGTTGCTGGGAACGGGTGCAACGCAGGCTCCCACCATCTGCGGCATTACTGGTGTGACCACAGTTGCGGTGAATGGCGGTATCTATGATCCGACCACGTGCCAACAATTCTCCGGCAACATCATTCCCACGGGTCGCATGAACAAGGCAGGCGTGAACTACCTGAACGCTTACCCGCTGCCCAACATTACCGGCACAACTAACGGCACGCAGAATAACTACCAGACCGTTCGCCGCGATATTCGCTTGGCCAACACGTTGGATGGCCGTGTGGACTACAATCTGTCGAACGCGGACCGTCTGTTTGCACGCTTCAGCTATGACAACAGCAACTTCGCACGCACATCGAAGTTCGCTGCGTTGCCTGCTGGCTATGCTTCCGGTACCAACTACGTGCATGCACGTGGTTATGTAGTGGGCGAAACGCATACCTTTAGTGCGAACATCATCAACGAGTTCCGCGCAGGTTATACGCGCTATACCTTCGCCAACGTACCCGTCTACACGAACGAGCCGATTTCCGCGAATCTTGGCATTGTGAACGCGAACCGCTCAACAGATCTTGGTGGCGGCGCACTCATCGGTGGAAACGGCAGCCAATTGGAGTACACGGGTGACTACGGTACGTATAAGGTGCCGGAGAACACGTATCAGATCAATGATGCGCTGACCTATATCTGGAAGAACCACACGTTCAAGTTTGGCGGCAATGTCATCCGTCGTGAAGTGGCTTACTTCCGTCCCATCTCTGGCAAGGGCTACTTCCAACTCAGCAACGGCGACTTCACCGGCTATGACGTTTCCGAGGTACTGGCAGGCTTTACTGATAATTACAGTATCGGTGCGCAGAGTGGCTTGTTTGGCACTCGCAACTATGAGGCAGGTGTCTTTGGACAGGATGACTGGAAGGTCTCCAGCCGCCTGACGTTCAACCTGGGTTTCCGCTGGGATCTGATCACCTATCCCTTTGAACAGCAGAACCGTCAGGCTGCTCTCAATCCAGATAGCGCTGGTACAAACCCCACGGAGTTCATCGCTGGTCAGAACGGCGTGAGTCGCTCCATCATCAACACGCGTTTCACCAACTTTGCTCCGCGCTTCGGTTTCTCGTATGACCTGAGCGGTAAGGGGACGTCGGTGATCCGTGGCGGCTACGGTATCTTCTACTTCCTGGATCGTGGTGGCATCGACAACCAGCTTGGTCAGCAGGTTCCGTTTGGTGGCAGCACGTCCTATTACGCCAGCAACGGTTACCGTGTCACCTTCACTGGACAGAATGCGCAGAACGGATCGCTGAACAGCACCACGGCTACCAATGCTCTGCCGCTCCCGACCACGTCGCAGCTTACAGGTGCAAATGTATTCGCGGTGAGCCGCACGGAGAAGATTCCGACCGTGCAGCAGTATGACTTGCAGATTCAGCAGGAAATCACGCCGAAGATGGTTATGACCATCGGTTACGTTGGCAACATCGCCACGCATCTGGCCACTGGTTACAACTACAACAGCAAGCCGTTCAGTGCAGCTGCCAGTGCGCCTTCTGCGTTCCCCACGCTGGGCCAGGTGGTCTACAACCTGAACAATGGCGTAAGCCATTACAACAGCTTGCAGGCGCAGTTGAAGTATCAGGCCACCAGAAGCCTGACGCTGACCAGCGCGTACACGTGGGCGCATAACATTGACAACACCAATGGCTACCTTGGCTTCTATGCAGTGAGCGATCTGTACTTCTACGATCATTCGCTGAACAAGGGCAACAGCTCGCTCGATCAGCGCAATGTCTTCAACGCCAGTGCGCTGTACAAGTTGCCCTTCGGTCGTGGCCAGATGTTTGGCAACCACATGAACCGTGGCGTAGACGCTGTGCTGGGTGGATGGCAGTTGAACACCATTGTGCAGGCGCAGACGGGCACTCCGTTCAGTGTGACCACGCCTGTGTATGGAGGTGGCACCAGCATTCGTGCGGACTACACCAATACCGGTCAGCCAATTTACGTGAAGAGCATCTCCGGCTATTACATCAACCCGAAGGCGTTCACTACTGCTGCCGCTGGTCGCCAGGGAACCACAGGACGTAACCAGTTCTTTGGCCCCGGCATGGTGGAAGGCGATGTCTCGCTGTTCAAGACGCTGGACGTTACGGAGCGCCTGAAGACGGAACTGCGTGCTGAGGTCTTCAATCTGACCAACACGCCTCAGTTCCAGAATCCGGATGGCAACCTGACCGATGGCAACTTCGGTCGTGTGACGGGAACTCGTCTTGCATCAGAACGCCAGATGCAGATGGCGATTCGTTTCCTGTTCTAACCGCCGTTTGTATTTCTCCATGGGCGCCGCGCAGTTCCTGGCGGCGCCTTCTTCTTGAATCACTTGTGTTGGAGCCGTTATGAATCTTCGCTCAGCCCTCGCTGCTGTCACGCTGTCTGTGGCTTGTGGTCTCACACTGTCTGCACAGTCGCCCACAATTACAAAGGTTGATCCGCCTAATTGGTGGGTAAATATGCCTGCACCTATGTTGCTGGTGAATGGCGAGCACCTGACGAGCGCACAATTCCATGTGGGCAAACTACCGATTGCACGCACGGTGATTTCGCAGAATGGCCACTGGGCTGAGCTGTGGCTCGCATCCGATGCAATGAACGATGGTGATGTGACGATCACGGTGGAAACATCGCAGGGAAAAGCTTCGACACCGTTTCACTTTGAGAAGAGAAAGGCAGCAACCGATGGCTTTGCGGGGTTCTCCTCGCGCGATGTGATGTATCTGATTATGCCGGACCGCTTCGCCGATGGTGACGCCACCAATGATGGTCTTCATGCGAAGGATGCTGCAAACAGTGAAGCAGCGATTGCGCAACGCAAAGATCCGCACGGATGGCATGGTGGTGATCTTCGCGGCATCATCCAGCACCTGGATTACCTGCAGCATCTGGGTATTACGACTCTTTGGATTACGCCCGTGTACCAGAATCACGAAGAGGATTCGTACCACGGTTACGGCGCAACGGATATGTATGCTGTGGACGAACACTACGGCTCACTCGACGACCTGAAAGCATTAAGCGCGGCGCTACATCAGCGTGACATGAAGCTGGTGTTGGACACGGTTCCCAACCACGTTGGGCCAGCTCATCCGTGGGTGCATGACGAGCCGGAGCCAACATGGTTCCATGGCACGCTGGAGCATCACACTGAAGCACAAATGGACTTTCAGCCGTTGGTGGATCCGCATGCTCCCATGCGAACGCAGCGCAATGTGACTGAGGGCTGGTTTGTGAATCTACTTCCAGACAATAACCAGGAGAATGCTGCGAACGCGCAATACCTGGTGCAGAACGCAATCTGGTGGACAGAAACAGCTGGACTGGATGGTCTCCGCATCGACACATTTCCCTATGTCGGACGTGCGTTTTGGCATCAATTTCATCATGAGCTTTCTGCGCTGTATCCCAAGCTGACTACTGTGGGCGAAGTTTCTGGGACAGACCCCATCATCAATTCGTCGTTTGCTGGTGGGGTGACGCGCAACGGTGTGGACACCGGTTTATGGACGCCGCTCGACTACCCTCTGCACTATGCCATTCGTAATGTGTTTACAGGTGCATCCCCCATGACCGAGCTTGCGACGATTCTTCGTCAGGATTCGCTCTATCCGCATCCTGAGCGGTTGGTGCCGTTTCTCGACAATCACGACCTTGTGCGCTTCGCCAGTGAGCCAGGCGCCTCGCTCGCGGGCAGTAAATTGGCCATGGCGTTCCTGCTGACGGTACGTGGTATGCCACAGCTATACGTCGGCGACGAACTCTACACGCAAGGTTGGCAAGACCCTGACAATCGTCGCGACTTTTCTGGTGGCTTCCCGGGGGACAAAGCGAGTGATTTCGTATCGCCAACTGGAGCCGCTGCGGAGATGTTCCAATGGACGGCTGCACTGACGACGTTACGCCGCAAGACGCCCGCACTGCAGGTCGGAGACCTGCAGATTCTCTACACATCGACAGATTCCATCGTGTTTACGCGCACGGAGGGAGAGCAACGTATTCTCGTGGCGATTCATCGAGGTGGAGAGGACGCAACACTACACGTAGCCACATCCGATACCTCTCTTGACGACGCAAGGCAATGCAATACGCTCTTCGGAAATGGCTCGGTTGCAGTGCATAGGGGCACCATGGACATTCAACTGCGTGCCAATGGGGTCGTGATTGCCTCAATCTCGACGAAATAGAAGAAGCAGGCTCTTGAGTTCCAGTGCTTTTCGAACCTAATGGCTTTTCCAACCTTCACAAGGATTCGTCGGAATGACCGATCGAACGGATGACTGGGGCAGAGATCCGGCAATTCCGGTATTTACTCGCCACCCTGGAAAAGCAAGATTTCCGCGCCGCGGATCGTGAGATGGCGATCGGAAACTGTCCTCTGACCTTAGGATGTCCGTGTTGGTAGTGGACGCCACCAACACGGTTATGCTTTGCATGTCCTTCCGGACTCATGGGGAGCTAATCGATATCGGCCTGATGAATAGAGATGTATACTCTGCCACCGGTTGCTGGGTTAGTGTTTCCGCTCTGGCCTTCCGTCACGATCCACAGATTTGAACCTGAAACAGAAGCGTGAATCCCTTCTGGTGCATAAGGAACAAGCGAGTCGTTGTAAAGCCATTGTGTCGCTGAAGAAGAGGGCGAAACCTTGAATAAAGCGCCTGATAATTTCGTGGAAGACAACCAGTACGAATTCGCTTGATAGTTGCCTGTTGCGTCTTTCGTCATAATCGGCGCTACACCTTGCACGTTTCTCTCATTCATGTAGAAAACCTGAGTTGGCGTGACATAGCCGTTGGAGGTGACGAGCTTGCTGTCCGATCCGATTGGCCACTGATAAAGGCGCCCGTTCATTCCCGAAAGATCACCCCGGCAGTTGCGATCCGTATCCGCAGTTGCGCTGTACGCACAGTACTCGCCGGACAGAACAAGAGCGGTTGCGGGGCGGGTGTCTTTGCCCGCCCATGAAAACTTCGGTTTGCAAGACGCAGAAATCGCTGTGCCATCGCTCTTAGTAGAAGGTGTGTAGTAGCTATTTACTTCGGGAAGTATGTAGGCGTATCCGTCCGCGCACCAGCTAGAGCCAACTTTTCCGAATTTGCCGCTGCATGTGCTGTTGCTTCCGTCAATCTGACGTATCTGGTTCAGATCGAATACGCGAAAGCCTCCTGCGGGAAAATCAGTCATGTAGAGGTAATGACCCTCAAGTGCGAGCCCCCCAGCATGCAGATTAATAGCTTCGTACGTCCCCGCCCCCGTCGGATTGACGAGCATAATGTTGCGGTAATGAGAGTTCGTCAAATCCGTCGTGTCAATAATCGAAACCCGGCTTTCAGCGGGTCCATTCCAACTGACGATTGCAAAATCCGTTGATCCGGAACTTCCCGTCGTGAGTCCTTGAGGGCTCCAATCGGTCGTGCTCATGTCCGCGCTGCTCCAACGGATCCCTGTGTTGTAACCGATAACTGGGGGGTGCCCATTCCCGCTGGTCCCATCGAGGTAGTGCGGTGTCTCTGCAGCGCTCAAGCCCGACAAGACAGTCGCCAAGGTGGTTGCCACACCTACTCCATTAAGATTGTTCGCATTTGTTGTCCATGCGTCTGAATCTTTTAGTTGGAGGCAAGCCTTGTCAGCCGAGTCTAGGGCCATTGCCGCTCCCTCACTTGTCTGACCAGATGCAGTGGACATTAGTAAGACAATTGCAGCGATTGCCACAGCTCCAGAACTTATACGTTCAATACTCACGATTTCTCCTTTGAGTAACGGAAAGGGCCACCCAAAGCTGCACCGTCGTGCGCGCCTTGGGTGGCCTTCAGATTCTCCGCCACTTAGTTCGCGACAGTAACTGCGACGCTGAACCGCGTCAAGCGAAAGAAATATTAATTTAAGTGCTTCATGCAACTGGGCGAGAATCAGGCCGAACAGAAGTTACCACTCACGTCGTCATTGTCTGTTCGCATGCGCCCTGATGATGAATGGGTGGTTCGCCATTCCGACCGGGAAATAACCGCGAGTATTGTCCGCTCAACCCCAATGAGATGACATTCTCCGAAAGGAATTTCGCCATCTGTCACCAGATGAATATCCTGTGAAATCGCCTGGCCGAAAGATCGACAGTTGGCCGCTTTACCTGATAATCAGAATCGTTAGCGGTTGAGTAACGAAAGCCGCCCATTGTTCTGCTCATCACATATGAGGAGCAGAGATGGGCGGCTTTTTGCGTTGAAACACGCTTATTTCAATGAAATCAAGAGGCACCATGCTAAGCCGGTCACGAATCCTGAATGTGCGCTTCGCCCTTCTCCTCAGCGTCGCTGCGGTATCAAACTCCGCGGTACTCCATGCTCAGTTCGACAATGGAAGCATTGTTGGCACTATTAAGGATGCCGCCGGCGCGGTGATCCAGAGCGCACGAATTACCGTCACGAATACCTCTACCGGTGTCGTCACAGAAAGAACGACGGATAGTACCGGTTCTTATTCCGTACCCTCGCTCCGTGCCGATACATACCGCATATCGGTAGCCAAAGATGGTTTCACTTCCACAGTTGAAGATAACGTAATCATCACAGTGGGAACGACACGCCGCGTTGATCTCATGCTTCGCGTCGGGAGTAACTCGGACACTGTCCAGGTAACAGCATCTGACCTTCAACTCCAGACCGACACCAGCGAGCACAGCCAGGTCATCACTCAACGTCAGATTGAAGCGTTGCCGCTGGCAACGCTCGAGTATTCCGATCTCGTCGGTCTCGTGGCCGGAGTGAGTCAGACGCCAAATGCCATCAGCACGACGGGCGGTACAACCGGACTTAATCGCGTGGCTTCCTTTAGCGTCAACGGTCAACGAAGCATGGTGAACAATTATCTGCTCGATGGCATGGATAACAATGCGTATAGCACTTCCAACCAAGGATTTTCTAGCGAGATAATCTCCCCCAATCCGGATTCGCTTTCACAATTCCAGGTGATTACAAATAATCCCAGTGCAGAATATGGGCGCGCATCTGGAGCGACCATCAGTGTGGCTTATAAGAGCGGAACCAATCAACTTCATTTTGAGTTATTCGAGTATCTGCGCAACACCGTGTTCAATGCTGCAGGATATTTCAGATCTGCTGCGGGTAAGCCAAATTTTCAACGTAATCAGTTTGGTGGGAACATCGGCGGACCGCTTTGGAGAAACAAAGCCTTCTTCTTCGGCGACTACGAGATGATGCGCCAGAATTATTCTCAGGTCGCTTTCAGCAGCGTATTCAGAGCGAGTGATCGAGCGCTGATCATGGATCCTTCTGCAGCGAATACGGCCATGGTAACGGACCCGTTCACCGGAAACAAATACCGGGCAAATCAGCCTCTACCGGAAGGTATCGTTTCGCCCATCATGCTTGCCATCATGAGAAACGCTCCCCTGCCAAACGTTGCCGGAGTAAGTCCAACGATCGCTACGAACAATTACACGCAGCTTCAAAAATCCCCATACAATTCAGAGCGCTATAACGTCCGACTCGACTATCAGTGGAACGAAAGGACATCGTCCTTCCTCCGTTTGAGTCAATCGAAATTGCTTGCAATTGACGGCACGACGATGCCGGAGCCTTACGACGGAGGCGGGAACGGACGGCAGTCCATTCTGAACCAGCAAGCGGCGCTCGGCTTTACGCGCCAGATTCGCGCCAATCAGTTGTTGGAAGCTCGTTTGGGTGTTTCTTATACCAAAGGATCTAAAGCGACTCTTGCGGTAGGCGATCCAAATACATACGGGATCAAAGGACTCCCCACAGACCCGCGAGTTGTTGGTGGCATCCCCACGATGACGATTAGTGGTTATACGCAATTGGGCCGCCAGCCAACCAATCCTCAATGGCAGTATCCGTTCTTACTGAATCCCAAAGTAAGCTATTCGTTTCAACGTGGAAAGCATGTTATTAAGAGTGGGTATGAGTATCAACAGATGCGGGAGAATGTGCAGGACGCATACCCGCTCTACGGACAATTCACATTTGCCGGTAAATTCAGTGGCTATTTGACCTCCGACTTTCTTTTCGGCGCTCCCAGCCAGCTCAACCTGACTTCCTATTTCATCGCGCACGTCCTGAAGGTGAGCCACTTCGCTTTCATTCAAGACGATTGGCACATTTCTGACAATCTGACGCTCAATCTCGGGATGCGTTATGAGTATGGATCGCCTTACTGGGAGAAAGATAATAACCTTACGAATTTTGATCCGGTCACGTCACCGACTACTGGTCAGTTGCTACATGCGAGATCAGGCAGCATTTATGATCGCGCTTTGGTCAATCCTGATCGGAATGATTTTGGACCGCGTCTTGGATTCGCCTATCGAGCTACGCCCTCGACTGTAATTCGAGGTGGTTTCGGCGTCAGCTTTATTCACTACAACCGGGATGGTGAGCTTAGTCTTCTTGCGATCAATGCGCCGCAGGCATTGTTCGCCGTTGTCAGCCAGGTTCCAAAATTTGCGATCTCAGGCAGCGGAACTCCAACCAGCAAGTTCTATTCGGTGGATGATGGATTCCCTGAAGGGATGACTTCGCCGGCGAATTACAATCCTGCCACAAGCAAGATCAAGTATGTGGATAGAAATTACCGTGATCCATATGTGGAGAGTTACTCACTGGCGGTTCAGAAGGAGATTCGGAATAACCACATTCTGGAAGTTGCGTATGTGGGGAACCACAGCCTCAAACTTCAAGAGGTCGGTAACTACAATCAGCGAAATCCAGCGCTGGGTCGCCCAAATCTGAATACAAACTATGCGCGCCCCATTCCAAACTTCGGTGATCTGCCGTATTCCTTCAACGGGCCCGGCGGCAATTATAACGGCCTTCAAGTGACGTATCAGCAGCGTCAGTCATGGGGATTGACGATTCTTAATTCTTTTACATGGTCTCGCGCGTTTGATTTTTCGGCTGCTAACGCGGAGCAGGCGTATGGAAATGGCGGAGGCCCCGGAAATATATTCGACCTTCGCGATGATTATGGTCCGTCGCAATACGACCATCCACTAGTAAACGTTCTGAGCGCGATCTACGAACTTCCATTCGGGCGGGGAAGACGCTTCCTGAATCACGATGGAGCAATTGTGGATTCCATTCTGGGCGGCTGGAGACTCAGTGTTATTGATAACGCGCGCTCTGGAAATAATTGGACGCCTAATTACAGTCCGTCTGCGGTCAACGCCGTGTCGTCGATTACTGACACGAATTCCAACGGCAATAACAACTACAGACCGTGGCTCATTCCTGGGCATACGAGGGTCACTCGCGCACACACAAGCAACAAAACGCTCCAGGCGTACAACACGGCCGCGGCAGTACCGGGGAATGATCCTTCCAAGGTCGATTTGACTGCGACCAATCCGTATCCGAGTGTCGACACACCGTTCGGAAACCTGCCGAGAAACCCACTACGCGTGAACCCGTTCAATCAGATGGATTTGGGTATCAATAAGACATTCAACCTTCCGTCCGACATTGCACAGATTCAGTTTCGTGCTCAGGCCTTTAACATTTTGAATAAAACAAACCTTCTACCGCCCGGAACGACATGCTGCGGATCCTCTTTCGGCGTAGTAACTTCTGCTTACCAACCGCGCATCTTGCAGCTTGCAATGAAGCTGACCTACTAACGCCATGAAAACGAAGTCTACTGTTATCGTTTTCACCGCGATCTTGTGCCTGGCCTCATATCGGGCCAGTGCACAAGATGCGGTGACGGGAATACAAAATGAAAATCCGTCGCTCGTTCTCATGCGGAGGGCCTGGCAGAGCGCTTCATCACATGGAGCGAAACAGCGGCCGGTACTTTCTCCGGATAAGGATGATGTATTTGCAGGTGCTGTCCCTATCGATGAGTTGCACCGCGAAGGCTTTCTGGTTCTTCCGGGAACGACGAGCGACGACAAAGAGCTTCGTGCTTTAATTCATGCCGGTGCTGATGGAATCATCACAGATCGTCCAGATGTCCTGCAGAGAATTGTTTCTGAAGAGCTTGCCGTGGCTACGGACGAAGTGGCAAAAGCAAGACTCAGACGATTTGATGTTCAGGGACATCGTGGGGCGCGTGGTTTGCGTCCTGAAAATACGTTGCCGGCGTATGAAGAGGCTCTTGATCTTGGGATCACCACCATCGAGTTGGATACGGGGGTAACTGCGGACAAGCACTCCAGCATATGGCACGATCAGTTCTTGAATCCGAGATCATGCAGAAGAGCGGATGGGCGACCGTATACCAAGGAGAACCCTGTCTACTTCGCGGATATCACCATGGCGGATCTGCAAAATAACTTCATTTGTGACAAGACGTATTTCAGTCCGGATCAACAAAATGATCACGCACTTTCTCCCGTCGCCAGTGCATTTGCTCACGCGAGCGGCATTCCGGACCCCTACTCTCCGGTGAGTCTTTCTCAGCTCTTCAAGTTTGTGCGTTTTTATGAGGTTTACTATCGCTCGGGGCAGGGAAAATCTGATCCTCGTGCTGCGGCACGAATGGAATCGGCCGCTCGGATTCGTTTCAATATAGAAACCAAGCTTATCCCGGATTATCTTCCCGCTGATACCCAGCATGCGCATGAGCGAGTCAGAACAGCGAATCATACATTTGCGCCAGAGGTATTCGTGGAGTCCCTTCTAAAGACTATTGAAGAGAATCAAATGAAGACGCGATGTGAGATTGAAAGTTTCGATTTTCGAACGCTTCAGCTCATTGAGGCGCGTTCGCCTGAGATGCCGACATATTATTTGACAGGCAATCACAAGCTGTTTCCTGGCGGTACGAGATAGATCTTCGTTCAGAGGCAGCAATTCGCGGATGCGAATTGCTGCTCAGCTATCTGCGATTCGCGCAGTAGCGTAGTGGTTCGCCGTTCAAATAGCGGTGAAGCCCTGACCATAGTGCTTCGCCGAGAGCGTTGTATCCATCAGCGAGCCGCGAGCACAGTTCACCACAACTGCCCCACGCCTGAGCCGGGCAATCTGTGCAGCTCCCAGTATCGAGCGTGTTTCTGCTGTCTCACGAGCGTGCAGCGATACGACATGTACTTGATTGAGCAGTCCATTGAGTTCTGTAACCTGTTCGACATCGTCAGAGCCGATATCGGCAAAGGGATCATAGACGAGCACCTTTGCCCAAAGCTCTGGAGACTTCTACCGGCAATTCGGCCTATAGCTCCGTAGCCAACGAGGCCAACGGCTGCAGACTCCAGCTTGAACGCTGTGGTCTCCCATGTGTAGTCGCCATTCCATTTCCCCCAGTGAGGTTCCGCGCGGCGTTCTGCAATGTTGCGAATGGCACACATCGTCATGGCGATGGTGTGTGCTGCGGTAGCAGTGGCATTCCGCGCAGGTGTGAAGGCGATGCTGATGCCACGTTCGGAGGTGGCGTAAAAGTTGAGTTAACCGGACCACCGCGGCACACAAAGTAGTATGGTGGGTTAGCCGTTTCATGGAGATTTCTTCAAATTGAAATACGCTTCCGATAGATTTCACATACCCTTCAAGATTCTGCACAGGTAGGAGTTGCTTCGTCGGAAACAGGGGTAAAGAGGTGCAAATGGCATCAGCAACCAGAATCGGTACATACCATGCAACAGGTGAGATCAAGGATTCGAATTGCTCCGTACCTTCCCTGTCAGATAAATTATTGAGTCCGCCAATTATTGCGGCTGTCAACACGATGGATATGTTCGAGGCTGCTCTGAATGCTCCTCCGAAGAGCCTTTATCTGCTCACGGGGAATCCCCTGACTCTACCTAAAATCGTCAAGCGTGCACGCGATGCCGGCAAAGGATGCCTCGTAAATGTTGACTTCCTGAACGGCCTAAACCGTGACCGCGAGGCGATTGAATATCTCGCAGCGCATAATGTTGAGGGTATCGTCTCCACACGATTGGATGTCTTGAAAGCAGCCCAAACCCTTGGTCTCTTCACCGTGCAGCGAACATTTGCTATCGATTCTGCTGCTGTAATCGCATCGGTGAAATTGCTCACACAATTTGTGCCCGACGCGATCGAAGTTCTTCCCGCGGTTGTGGCACCAAAAGTTGCCAAGCGCATCCATGTGGCTCAACCGCGGATGAAGATTATTGGCGGAGGCTTAATCGAGACTGTTCGTGAGATTGAGCAGTTACTCGACGCCGGGATTAATTCCGTCACTGTGAGCAATGAAAAGCTTTGGCTCATTTAACGAAATGAGATCGGTAATAGATTGTGGGTTTCTTCAAGGGTTCGGCGTGCTCCAACCGTCCCTTTTCCTTCTGTATTGCTAGAAAATAATTTTGCGCCAAGTTGCACAATGCGCGCAGACAGTGCAGAAGTGATCGTTCCGAAGGTCGCGTTGGTATTACCACCCCATTCTGCAGTTGGATTGCTCGGATCAACGG
>NZ_JAEDXV010000041.1:0-27529 GCF_036877645.1 Terriglobus sp. ADX1 | reverse complement strand
TTCGACAACACCTTCGTGATCGCCGCCGTCAACGTCGTCTTGCCGTGATCGATGTGACCAATCGTGCCTACGTTTACGTGCGGTTTGCTACGGTCAAATTTTTCCTTCGCCATTGCTCTCTTGCTCCCTTATGCCCTGCGGGCAAAGCTTGAAATTTACTACACCGAGGTGAATGCCTCGTAAACCCTACGCTGCGAAAGCCGGGCATAAAGCCCGGCCTCCTCAGAACTTGCGAACAGCTAAAAGCTAATAGCCAAAAGCTACTTCGCTTCCTTGCCCTGCGTCTTCGCGATGATCTCTTCGCTCACAGCACGCGGGGTTTCCTCGTACTGCTTGAACTCCATCGAGAAGTTACCGCGGCCCTGCGTGCTGCCACGCAGGTTGGTGGCGTAACCGAACATGGTCGAGAGAGGAACAGTCGCCTTGATCGCCTGTACACCGCCCACCATTTCCATGCCTTCAATGCGGCCACGACGCGAGTTCAGGTCGCCGATAACGGTTCCCATGTAGTCTTCGGGAACGGTCACTTCGACAGCCATTACAGGCTCCAGCAGAACTGGCTTCGCCTTGCGGGCAGCTTCCTTGAACGCCATGGAACCGGCGATCTTGAACGCCATTTCGTTCGAGTCAACATCGTGGTACGAACCGTCATACAGGCTCACCTTGATGTCCACCATCTCGTAGCCCGCGAGCACACCACCAGCCATCGCTTCCTGGATTCCCTGGTCAATCGGCTTGATGTATTCCTTCGGAATCGCGCCGCCCTTGGTGTCGTTCGAGAACTCGTAGCCCTTACCGGTCTCGTTCGGCTCGATGCGGATCTTCGCGTGGCCGTAGTTACCCGAACCACCCGACTGACGGATGTACTTGCCTTCCGCTTCCGAGCTGGACTTGATGGTCTCGCGGTAGTTCACCTGCGGCTTACCAACGTTCGCTTCCACCTTGTGCTCACGCATCATGCGGTCAACGATGATTTCCAGGTGAAGCTCGCCCATGCCGGCGATGATCGTCTGACCGTTGGTCTGGTCCGTACGAACGCGGAACGTGGGATCTTCCTGTGCCAGCTTCGCCAGCGCAAGGCCCATCTTTTCCTGGTCAGCCTTCGTCTTCGGCTCCACAGCAACTTCGATCACCGGGTTCGGGAAGTCGATGGACTCCAGAACGATCGGTGCCTTCTCCGTGCAGATGGTGTCGCCGGTAACGAGATTCTTCAGACCCACAGCAGCGCAGATATCGCCGGCCAGAATCTCCGTGATTTCTTCGCGCTTGTTCGCGTGCATCTTCAGCAGACGGCCAATGCGCTCCGTCTTGCGTGTACGCGGGTTCAGAACCGAGTCGCCCGTCTTCAGCGTGCCCGAGTAGTTACGAATGAAGATCAGCTGACCGACGAAAGGATCGGTCATGATCTTGAAGCCCAGAGCAGCAAACGGCTCGTTGTCGTCTGGGCGACGGATGAGTTCCTTTTCTGGATCGTCCGGATCGTGGCCTACCATCGGCGGAATGTCCAGCGGGCTGGGCAGGAAGTCGATAACGGCATCCAGCAGCGTCTGCACGCCCTTGTTCTTGAACGACGAACCCATCAGCACGGGGAAGATCTTCATGCCGATCGTTGCCTTACGGATAGCCGACTTCAGTTCGGCAACCGTCGGCTCTTCGCCTTCCAGATACTTCTCCATCAGCGCGTCGTCGCTGTCAGCAACAGCTTCGATCAGGTGCTGGCGGAATTCCTTTGCCTTGTCCAGCAGATCAGCCGGAATCTCTTCCACGGAGTACTTCGCACCCATGGTCTCGTCGTGCCACAGGATGGCGCGCATCTCAACGAGGTCGATCACACCGGCGAACTTCGCCTCTGCGCCAATCGCAAGCTGCAGCATGATGGCGTTCGCGCCAAGGCGCTCACGGATGGTGCCGGTTGCGTACTCAGCGTCGCCACCGTTCTTGTCCATCTTGTTGATGAAGCAGATACGGGGAACCTTGTACTTGGTAGCCTGACGCCAAACCGTTTCCGACTGGGGCTGCACACCGGCAACAGCGTCGAAGCAAGCCACAGCGCCGTCGAGCACGCGCAGCGAGCGCTCTACTTCAGCCGTGAAGTCCACGTGGCCAGGGGTGTCAATGATGTTGATGCGGTTGCCGTTCCACATGCAGGTCGTGGCAGCCGAGGTGATCGTGATGCCGCGTTCCTGCTCCTGCTCCATCCAGTCCATCGTGGCCGTGCCTTCGTGCACTTCGCCAATACGGTGGTTTACGCCGGTGTAGAACAGAATGCGCTCAGTGGTCGTCGTCTTACCGGCGTCGATGTGAGCCATGATGCCGATGTTGCGGCATTTATTCAGAGCAATTGTGCGTGCCACGGTGTTTTATCTCTTCTGCGGAACGTATTGGCTTCCGCTGCCCTTCGCAGCTTCAGGAGTAAGCCAGCCCGCCTGACTTACTCCTGAATCTGGGTCCCAAGTTAGTACATGTGTGTTACAGCGTTGTAGCAGCTCACGAAAGACGTAAGTGCCATGACGTAACTACCAGCGGTAGTGAGCAAAGGCACGGTTCGCCTCAGCCATACGGTGTACGTCTTCCTTCTTCTTCATGGCCGCTCCACGGCCATTCGCAGCGTCGAGCAACTCGGCCGTCATCTTGTCGACCATGCCCTTCTCGCCACGCGAACGTGCGTAGCTAACCAACCAGCGGATCGCCAGGGAGGTGCGGCGCTCGGGGTTAACTTCAATCGGCACCTGGTAGTTCGCACCGCCAACACGGCGGCTCTTCACTTCCAGCAGGGGCTTCACGTTCTCAACAGCCTTCTTGAACAGGGTAAGAGCGTCATCGCCGCCGCCCTTGGCTTCCAGACCCGTCATGCTTGCGTAGAAAATCTTCTGCGCAGTCGACTTCTTGCCGCCCCACATCATGCTGTTGACAAACTTTGTTACGAGGGTGGAACCGTATACCGGATCCGGAGCTACCTCGCGCTTTGCAATATGACCTTTACGTGGCATCGTTTCTCTTCTTTCTTCTTCCCCCAGCGCCGTAGACTTCTCAAGCAACCTGGGCTTGGGCCCGTCCATTTTCAGGACAGGTCGTTAATTACTTTGCTGCCTGCTTCGGACGCTTTGCGCCGTACTTCGAGCGGCTCTGCGTACGCTTCGCCACGCCCACGCTATCCAGCGTGCCGCGAACGATGTGGTAACGCACACCCGGCAGATCCTTCACACGGCCACCGCGGATCAGCACAATCGAGTGCTCCTGCAGGTTGTGGCCTTCACCCGGAATGTACGAAGTCACTTCGATTCCGTTGGTCAAACGAACACGCGCTACCTTACGGAGCGCCGAGTTCGGCTTCTTCGGCGTTTGGGTGTACACACGGGTGCACACACCACGGCGCTGCGGGGATCCCTGCAGTGCCGGGCTAGCCGTCTTATAGTTCGGCGCCTTGCGGCCCTTTTTTACAAGCTGATGAAACGTAGGCACGATAACTCCCTGAAACTTCGTATCTTGGTTGCTGAACTTTGGGTCTCTGCACCAGTCGCCGGCGAGGCGATGGGCTTTCCTTGACGAGACGCCGCGCACCCAAACCTCAGACGCACTTGCGAACTCCTCCCACCACAGGCACGTCAAGACGCACCACGGGTAGGAAACCTTAGAACCCTTCCACTGTACCAAGAACGATACCGGGCGTCAATGATTCCGACGCCCGCACCGGCTAGAAGACAAAGGAAACGCCCATCGTCACCCGCTGCTGACGCATTGCCCCCTCCTTAAAAGGGCCAAGTACCGTCAGGGTGTAGCCCGGCAGCTCGTTCGGCTCGAAGATGTCATTCTTCGACTTTGACCAGAAATCCGGCTGTCCGGTCAACGTCTCCTTATAGTCCGCCCGTACCAGCAACCGCCGCGACACCCGATACTTCACGCCGCCGCCGTACTGCAGGCCCACCTGGAAGACGCCGCCGCCTTCCAGAGGCGGCGTGGTGCCGTATTTCCACGCGGCGGTCAGGATACCCACCGTGCTCAGTCCAAGCTTGAACCATGGAGACGCCTTGGTGATAGGCGCGTCTGTCATGTGCATCAACCGCAGCGAAGGCCCGGCAAACACGTACGGCCGCCAGCGCGAATCGCGCCGCTTCAGGTGGTACTGCAGGTTGTACCCGAACTCTGTCGTGGAGAGGGTGGCCTCATCAAATCCAAACTGTGATTCCGTTGTCGGATCGGTCTCATCCGGTCCGCTGGCCAGGTTTAGATCCGCAAACTGCAACTGAAATCCGGTTCGGTTGTAGTCAAACGTGAACTCGTGCGACAGGTGTTCCCGCGTGTTCAGTGTCACCGATCCGCCAAGATTCCACCCATTCAAATGCTCATTGCCCAGAGCCAGGATGTAAACGGGATCGTTAATGATGTCATCCGGCAAGAACAGATAGCCCACTGAGCCACCGTTGCCGCCAGCATACCCCGCATATCCACTATGAATTCCGAGTTCCACCGTGTAGCGCGGCAGACCCGATTTCGTCTTCGCAACGGTGCCGGCAGAAAAATCCGGCTTGGTGGGGACTTCCGTGCTCGCCTCACGCGCCTCAGACTCTGAGTGCCCGATGGCATACCGATCCATATCGATCACGGATTCCGTCGGAATGGGCTGTTCGGGAGGCTTGGGATGCTTCAACCCCAACCCCTGCTTCACTCCGCCGTACGCGGTCACCGCAAGGTTGTCGCGCAGCACCATGTTCCGCAAGGTCAACGTCGTCTGGCGCGTAGCCTTGGTGGCGACATTGGGATGAACGGGAATCTCTGCCGTCTGGTCCTTAGCAGGAACGTTGAGTGGAGTTGCGCAATCATTCAGCCTGATCACGGCGATCCGGCCATCCGTAACAATCTCTTCACCGGTACCGTTCTTCGGATGCTCCGGCAGCCACGGCCTTGCGACCAGGTTCAATCCAGTCACGCAACCGGTCAGCATCAGATCGTTCACCACTTTCGTGCGTTCGTGATCAATGTTGTGATCGATCTGGTGGATGAACGTCTTCTGGTCCGCAGAAAATCCAATGCCAATATCCTGCGTCGACGAAGAAAGCCAGACCTGCTCGCCGTCCCATTGATCGTTCGTCGAAAACACGCGCAGATGATGCCGTTTGGAGAAGGTATCCAACGTCTTCGCTAATGCGTACGTTGGCTTCTTGCCATCCAATGTCAGCAGTGACATCGGGGCCCGGTGATACGCGTCCTGCTCGGAGATGGAGCGGATTGTTTGATAGGTCGACGTCGCTGTCAGATCATCCACCTGCATCCATCCAGCGGCGTCGAAGGCCCGTTGAATCGCATCCGCCTTGCCGATCAACATAAGGTTCGTCATGTCCGACGGCACTGGCTTCGGTGACGTCATGGTGCGGAACGGCTGCTTGCGAATCATCGCCTGCAACTTCGTCGTGGCCGCCTCATCCTCCGCAACCGCTGCAATTCCCGGCTCAGCGCCGACGCCCACTTGTAGAGGAGTAGTAGTTAGGAGAATTAACTCCGCATTTGCCGGAAGCGAAATCTCAGGATCAGAAAATCGCAACAACGAAGCGGAGGAAGCCGTTGTAAACACCAGCGCCACGGGATTGCTGAACGCCAACGTGCCCACAGCGCCAGACGCACGATGACTTAGCGTCGAGGTCGATCGCACACCAGAGATGCGTCCATCCTTCTGCACTACCTCGCGCGAATTCTCAATCTGCGCCACCTTCGCAGTAATCGGCAGCACCGTGCCATCGGGCAAGATAATCCGCTCCATCGCCAAACCGATGGATGAAGTCTCATGTTTCAGGCCAAGCCCCACGCTATTCAAATGAACGACGCGGCCCTCAACTTTGCTGCCCAATGGCAGCACCACCTTATCGCCTTGTAAAACCGGGGCGGCAAGAATCGCACGCACCGGCGAGCCTTCCTTTGACGTATGCGTGGCCACACGTTCCGTCAGCCGAATCTCCAGCGGAGTCTTTTCTGGCAGCACCACCTGTGCCACCGAACCATTGCACAACAGCGCCAAAGCGCCCAATTCCATCACGCGGCGAACCGCAAACACGAGCGTTCTCACTGCTCTGCTCCATCGCTCTTAGATTTTTTGTGTTGACGAAGCTCATCTTAACCGCCCTACATTGCTGGGCCTATGCCAGTTTGGTGTGAGGCTGTTTCCCGCTGCAAATACTGCCGTACTCTCTGCTAGCCTTCATTGCATGCGCACCAGATTGCTCGTCACTGCGGCCCTTGCCACCACTAGCCTTTTTCTCTCTGCCACAGCCCAGCGCCCGGGCAGCGAGACCACCAACGTCTTCACTCCGGAGATGAAGTTCTTCGACCATCCTGATCCACGCATCGCTGAGTACGAACAGGCACAGCGCAGTGGTACGCCTGTCCGACAGATCGGCGCGGTGGAACTCTCTCCTGACGGCAAGAAGCTTGCATGGCTGGTCGCTTCCGAACCAACCGCGGCAGGCGGTGGACGCAATGGTCGCGGACGTAGCGGCATGCAGCTTCACATCAGCGAAGCACTCGCACCCAATCCGACAGAGCCTACGATTACCGCTGGCGAAGGCTGCTCCAGCAGTGCTCCCCGTTGGTCGCCTGACGGCCAGACGCTCGCCTTCGTTGCCACTTGCGCCGATGGCCAGCCACAACTCTGGCTTCGCGCCGCAGATGGAGCGGTAAAGCAACTCACCCATATCAAAGGCACACTCACTTCGCCTACATGGGCTCCTGACGGATCCTCCATTGCCTTCCTCTATGTGGAGAACGCCACACGTTCCGCTGGCGCTCTCGCCGCGATGAAGCCGCCAGCAGGCATCGTTGGCCAGGATGGCGTTGAGATTCAGTGGGTGGCCGCAGCCAACATCAAGACAGGGTATGTGCGTCCCCTCAGCGACACCAACCTGCATGCGTACGAATTTGATTGGGCACCTGATTCAAGACACATCATCTACGTCGCCGCCAACCCTCCCGGAGAAAACACCTGGTGGGTTGCAAAGATGTACATCGCCGACCTGCCGCTCAAGTCGGCCACCTGCGCCAATGCCGATGCCAGCCGCGTATGCATCACTCTGAAGGGAATCAATGGCCCACAGGATGAGCAGAGCGTGGCAGGAACAGATCATATGATCCTCGACCCCGTCACCGCGGGTGGCTCACTGCACGGTCTGCAGATCGCTGTGCCTCGCTACTCGCCGGACGGTAAGAACATCGCCTTCATCGGCGGCCTCATGTCCGATCAGGGTTCAACGGGCGGCGACATCTACCTGATGGGCGCCGACGGCAGCGGTTTGCAGAACCTGACACCCGGACGCAAAGACACGCCTGTCTACGTTGCATGGGCAGATCCTGACCACATCCTGTTCTCCGCCTACCAGTCGGGCAAAACGCATCTGGGCGTCCTGGGCACCAACAAGACAGAGATTCTCCAGCTCTGGACGGCACAACAATCCGTCGCCAGTGGCCGTGCAGCGGCGTCCTTCTCCCTCTCAACCGAAGCCAAGCGCGTAGTCTTCGTCTCCGCAGGGCCAGAGCAGGCCCCTGAGGTTTACGTCGGCACCACGCACGGAGCCAATGCCGTCACGCACCTGAACACCAACGCGACGAAGCCCGCCACAAAGACGCTCTCGATGGAATGGGACAACGAAGGCTATCACGTACAGGGATGGCTCACGCTTCCCGAGAACTACGACCCGGCCAAGAAGTACCCCATGATCGTCAGCGTTCACGGTGGTCCTTCGTCACAGGTGGGTCCGTCGTTCGGCGGCGCTGGAGCAGGTCTGTACGCACACCTGGGCTACTTCTACTTCACCGCGAATCCACGCGGCTCGTTCGGTCAGGGTGAAGCATTCGTTCAGGCCAATCGCAAGGACTTTGGCTACGGTGATCTTCGCGACATTCTGACGGGCGTCGACACCGTTGAGAAGCAATACTCCGTCGACGACCATCGCCTGGGCCTTACCGGTTGGAGCTATGGCGGCTTCATGAGCATGTTCGCCATCACGCAGACGCATCGTTTCCGTGCAGCCGTCGCGGGTGCAGGCATCAGCAACTGGCAGAGCTACTACGGTGAAAACTCCATCGATCAATGGATGGTGCCGTTCTTCGGCGCAAGCGTTTACGATGCCCCCGAAGCCTACGCAAAGTCCTCTGCGATCAACTTCATCAAGAACGTGGAGACACCAGAACTTATTCTTGTAGGCGACCGCGACGGCGAATGCCCCGCGCCACAGAGCTACGAGATGTGGCATGCACTTAAAGCACTTGGTAAGAAGACAGAACTCGTGGTCTATCCCAACGAAGGCCACGGCTTCTCAAACCCGCTGCATTCGCAAGACCGCACGGCCCGGACCATTGCATGGTTTGAAGACAACATGAAGTAACCAATAACGAAAGGGGCGGATGCGAGCATCTGCCCCTTTCGCTGCCCGGTAGAGACTGGGAAAAACAGACAGCAGACACAGGCATGGCGTCGTGGTATACCGGCAGACGTTGCAGTAGAAGATCAACGTCTTGAGAGCACCATGACACGTCTGCAGCTGATCGTCGTTGGAATCATCCTGGCCTGCATCGCCGGAGTTGTACCGCCTGCCGCGCTGTATTACATCAGCCGCAACCGCGCGGTGGAGCTTGAGCAACAGCACCTGACCCGGTACTCGCAATGGATCGTCGAACGTGCCCAATCCACGCTCGATGATGCGACCTCCGCACTACATCTGGTAGAGTCTCGTCGCTTTGACGACTGTTCTGCGGAACATATCAATGCAATGCGGGGCGGAGTACTCCTTCACCGTACCGTGGATGAAATGGGCTTCTATTCGCACGGCGATCTCATCTGCACTTCATGGGGCATTCTTCGCGAGCCGATACCAGAGGGTCCCGTCAACTACACCACCAAGTCAGGCATTGGCATTCGTGTTCGGAGTGCTCCGAAAACCAACGGTATCCAGCAAGTAGTGACGATGGCGTCTGGGTCGCATTTTGCCCAGGTCGATGCCAACCTGATGATTGATCTCCCCACAGAAAACAACATGTCGCTGGTGCTGGCTGATAGCAAGGGGCAAATCCTGGTTATGCTCAATCAGCCGGATATGACCGTCGTTCGTAAGGCGATTGCCGAACCCGCTCCCGGCCAGATGGGCAAATTGATTTATTCCAGCGTCCGCACGCCGGATTGGATCGGCGTAGCCCTCGAAGACAATAACTATTCGAATGCCGCCTTTCACCGCGAACGCCTCTTTCTTTTGCCGCTTAGCCTGATCCTCGCAACACTGTTCGTAAGCGCCATCCTGTGGGCGTTGCGCCGCCGCCTCTCGCCTCTTGCACAACTGCAGACAGCAATCCACAAACGCGAATTTGTTGTCTATTACCAGCCCATCGTGGAGCTGGAAACCGGACGATGCATTGGCGCTGAAGCCCTTGTGCGATGGAAGCAGCCAGACGGCACCCTAATGGCGCCTGATCTTTTCATCCCGATGGCGGAACAAAACGGTCTCATCGGTGCCATCACTGATTTGATTATTCAAAATGTCGTACACGACATGGCTCACCTGCTTCGCAGTGAATCCGGCTGCCACATCGCGATCAACCTCGCGGCGGAGGATGCTGAAACCGGTCGTCCTTTTGATTCCCTGCTCAATCTCCTGCGGGAAAACAATATCGATCCGCGTCGCATCTGGCTGGAAGTAACCGAACGCGCATTCATCCGTCCCGAGGCCGCACGTCAATCCCTTGCCCGAGCACGACGCAACGGCCACCGCATTCTGATTGACGATTTTGGAACAGGCTATTCCAGCCTCGCGCTTCTGCATTCCCTGCCGCTCGATGTCCTCAAAATCGACAAGGCGTTTGTCGACGCCATCGGCACGGATTCCGCCACGAGCCTGGTAACACCGCACATTATTGAAATGGCAAGCCAACTCAACCTCCAGATCATTGCGGAGGGCGTTGAAATGGAAGACCAGGCCGCATTCTGCCGTCGCCATGGTGTCCAGTTTGGGCAAGGCTGGCTCTTCGCCAAAGCCATGCCACGCAAAGAGTTCCTGCATTACTTCCACAGCAACAAGGGACCGCAGGAACCCGAGAAGGAGGAACAAAAGCCCATCAAAGAATCAGCGGGTACAACATAAAACTGCCTCCCCCTCAGATTCCGCACCAAAACTGACCCGCGGGTCATCGAATATGATGTTGTGAAGAAACTTCGTATCGCCGCCATCAGCTTCTTGAACCCTGCGCCGCTGCTCTATGACTTTGAGCACCCGCCGCAACGAGAGCGCCTCGCTGCCCGATACGACATCCACTACACCCTTCCCTCGCAATGCGCCGCAGAACTGGCCAGCGGAGAGGCCGACCTCGGGCTGGTGCCCATCGCGTCGCTGCCACTGATTCCCGGCATCGCTGCCGTTCCCGGATGCACCATTGCGTCACTGGAAACCGTCCGCTCCATTCAACTTGTGGTCCGCCCCGGACTGAAGCTGGAAGACATCCGCACACTGGCCACCGACGCCGCCTCGCGATCTTCCGCCGCCTATGTCCGTCTCCTTTTAAAACACTTTTACGGCAGCACGCCGGACGTTCACGAAGAAGACGCGAACCTTGCGGCCATGCTTTCTCGCAGTGATGCAGCTCTGCTTATCGGTGATCCGGCACTTCTTGCGCTGGAGGAACACAATCGCCAGCACCACTTCCCTGACCACACATGGATTGACGTCGCGAAGCTGTGGCGCAAACACACACAGCTTCCATGGGTAGCCGCCGTATGGGCCGTTCGCACCGCGGCGCTGGAAGAAACCGGCATCACCCCGCAGCAACTCACACGCGACCTTCAGCAATCACGCGACGCCGGTCTGGAGCACATTGAAGACCTGGTGGCCGAATGGACCCCCCGCCTGCCGCTACTGCCAGAGACCATTCGCTACTATCTCTCGGAAAACATCCACTACATTCTGGACGCTGAATGCCTTACGGCTATCCACCGCTTCTTCTATCTCGCGGAAAAGACTGGAACCCTACCGGCCTACAGGTTCCAACTCCTGAACGAGTTGAAGTAGGCGGGTTCTATCCAAAGCACGCGCCAGAAGCCTGTACCCATGGGCCTGTACCAATTGGGCGTGCTCTGGCGAAGCGCAGGAATAAGCCGCCACAAGGGTCAAAAAGCTGGCTCTATCAAGATGGCCCGAGACTTCCCCATCAAAACCCGCGTCCTAACCAGTAATGATGCTGGCCTTGCTGCAGACAGTCGCTAAGAGTACCCTTCGGCAAACAAGGCATCGTCATGCCTATACGCCGACGGATCGCATCACGCGCTACTTCTTCCGCCTAGGCATTCTCGGCCTGTTCTTCATCTGCGTCATTGATTCCTCGCCGATCCCGCTGCCCATCCCCGGTTCGTCAGACATTCTCGTCACGCTGCTCGCGGCCCAGCGGCAGGAGTGGATCGTGGTCACCCTGATCGCCACGCTTGGCTCCATTGTCGGCGCGGGAATCTCGTATCAGGCAGGCCGTATCGGCGGTCTCGCGCTCATGGACCGCTACGTCCCGCAGCGATTCCGTGACCGCATGCGACGCTGGACAGAGGAACACGCCATCCTGTCCACCGCATTGCCGGCCATTCTTCCGCCACCCGCGCCGCTGATGCCATTCCTCATTGCGGCCGGTGCGCTGAAGATGCCGCAGTCCAAGTTCTATGCCAGTTTCACCATCAGCCGTTTCGTGCGCCATGCCTTTTTCGCCTGGCTCGGCATGCACTACGGCCGCCACATCATGCCGATCTATCTACGCTTCGCCGCGAAATACGGATGGATTCTGCTGCTAGTCGTCTGGGGATCTGTTTTGTTCGGCGTGATCTATGCCGTTGTGAAGCTGCGCAAGAACCGCCTCGGCAAACAGACTGCAACAGCAACCGCCGCCGCCTAAGGCATTCCATGCAAAAGCCCGGCGCAGGGCCGGGCTTCTTCAACCGTTGTAAGTGCCTCGAACATCGCGAAAGCGGCGGCGAAAACAGCACGAAGTGCTTAGAACTCCCAGCGCAACAGCGTCGCACCGACGGTGAATCCGGCGCCAACTGATGCCAGCAGCACGAGATCACCCTTCTTCAGACGTCCCTCTTCCAGTGCCGTTCCCATGGCCAGCGGAATGGTTCCGCCGGTCGTGTTGCCATAGCGATCAATGTTGATCACCACGCGCTCCAGCGGCATGCCGAGGCGCTCTGCTGTTGCCAGGATGATGCGCTTATTTGCCTGATGCGGAATGAATGCGGCAATCTCCGTACCGGCTACGCCATTCTGTGCGAGCACAGTTTCGCTGGCTTCCATCATCTTGCGCACAGCGAACTTATATACCGTCTGTCCGTCCTGACGGATGAAGTGCTCGCGCGCATCCACCGTCTCGTGACTTGGCGGCTTCAGGCTGCCACCTGCGGGCATCTGTAGGGCTGTGCCGCCCGTTCCGTCCACCTCATGATGAAAGTCGATCAGGCCCACTTCGCCTTCTTCGCACGGCTCCAGCAGAACGCAGCCAGCGCCGTCGCCAAACAGGATGCACGTGGAGCGATCCGTGTAATCCACGATGGAACTCATCGTGTCCGCACCGATGACGAGCACCTTCTTGTGCACGCCGCTCTCAATAAACTTCGCGCCCACTTGCAGCGAATAGGTGAAGGCCGAGCACGCCGCGCTCAGGTCAAATCCCCACGCCTTTGTGGCTCCCAGCTTTGCCTGTACCAGGCAGGCAGTGGCGGGAAATAGCATGTCCGGAGTTACGGTGCCCACCACGATACAGTCGATCTCGCTGGCATCGATACCGCGCTTCGCCAGACAATCCTTCGCAGCTTCTACGGCCAGATCGCTTGTCGCCTGGCCCTTTGCGGCCATATGGCGTTCGCGAATGCCAGTGCGTTCCAGAATCCACTGGTCGTTGGTCTCGACCATCTTTTCCAGGTCGGCGTTGGTCAAAATGCGTTCCGGAACGTATGTTCCCACCGACGAAATCTTTGCGCGGACTGATACCCGCGGCTTCAACTCCAAACTCAACGAACCGACCTCCACGCTACGGGCCGCAAGGCCTGTCGACGTCAGTCAACAGCATACCCCTGCTGCCATTTCTCATCCCACAAAGCACTGCAAAAAGAAAAGCGCCGGGTAACCCACTGCGCACTCAAGAGCTCACTACCGTTGCTCCCTTCCGGGCCTGGCGGGGTTTGTGAGAATGAGTCGCGTAGGACCCGGCACTGACCTAGTCTACCAAAGATCGGGCATGCAAACCGCACAGGCAGAACGCCGCCAAACATATGGCTGAGGAAAAGCACGACGGACAAACTTGTTGCGACAAAGGTGCGCATGCCCGTCGTCCTGTAGACTAGAAAGGATGCGCGCGGAGTCCCTGGGTTCGGTTCCAGGTGCCTCGTCTGTGCGTTTCCCTCTGTCTGCCCACGGCGTGTTCATTCTGAATTCACGCGTGCGCCTGCAAGATTCTCGCGATACCACTCGCGAAACGATAAGGAACCAAAAGTTTGAGCACGATTCGCAACATCGCCATCATTGCGCACGTCGATCACGGCAAGACCACCCTTGTGGACGCCATGCTGCGGCAGAGCGGCACCTTCCGGGCTAATGAAGCAGTCGCCGACCGCGTCATGGACTCGAACGACCTGGAACGCGAGCGCGGTATCACCATTCTCGCCAAGAACACCGCCGTGAACTACGGTGACGGCAAGATCAACATCGTCGACACACCGGGCCACGCCGACTTTGGCGGCGAAGTGGAACGCGCTCTGAAGATGGTGGACGGTGTGGTTCTGCTCGTCGACGCATCGGAAGGTCCGCTGCCCCAGACCCGCTTCGTGTTGGGTAAGGCGCTTGCCGCTGGTTTGAAGCCGGTGCTGGTCGTCAACAAGATCGACCGTCCCGATGCCCGTCCGCAGGAAGTGTTGAACGAGGTCTATGACCTGTTCATCGACCTGGACGCGGAAGAAGACCAGCTCGACTTTCCCGTGGTGTACACCAATGGCAAGGCCGGTACCGCGACGCTGGACCTCGCGACCCCCGGCACCGATCTGCAGCCGTTGTTCGAAACCATTGTGAAGACCATTCCGCCCGCCACCGGCGATGCGGATGGTTCGCTTCAGATCCTGGTGACGAACCTGGATTACAGCGACTACCTGGGCCGCCTGGGCATTGCCCGCGTCTTCAACGGCACGTTGAAGACTGGCGACACCGTGAACATTGCACGCGTTGACGGCACGCTGGCTCCCGTGAAGATCACCAAGCTGTTCAGCTTCAGCGGCTTGAAGCGCACGGACATCGAACAGACTGAGATTGGCGACATCATCGCAGTTGCTGGCGTTGCCGGTCTGACGATTGGTGAGACCATCACCAGCCTTGAGAACCCGGCGCCGCTGCCGCCCATCGTCATCGATGAGCCGACGATTGCGATCCAGTTCTCGGTAAACAACTCGCCGTTCGCCGGCCGCGAAGGCCAGTTCGTCACCAGCCGTAACCTGCGTGAGCGTCTGGACAAGGAACTGCAGACCAATGTGTCCATCCGCGTGGAAGACACCGATAGCCCGGATACCTTCAAGGTGTTGGGCCGTGGCGAACTGCAGCTTGCTGTTCTGATCGAAATGATGCGCCGCGAAGGCTTTGAGCTGACCGTTGGCCGTCCTGAGATCGTGACCAAGCGCATTGACGGCCAGTTGATGGAGCCGGTGGAGTACGTGACCATCGACGTTCCCAACGAGTTCAGCGGCACCGTGATCCAGAAGCTTGGACCCCGCAAGGGCGAAATGGTCAAAATGCACGGCGACTCGCGCGTCCGCATGGAGTTCAAGGTGCCTTCGCGTGGCCTGATTGGTCTGCGTTCGGAAATGCTGACCGAAACCCGCGGCACCATCGTGATGAACACCCTGTTCGACGGTTACATCGCATACCAGGGAGAAATTCCGCAGCGTCCGACGGGCGCGCTGATCAGCGACCGTACCGGCGTTACGACGACGTACGCGTTGAACGGTCTGCAGGAGCGCGGCGTTCTGTTCCTGGGCGACGGCGTCGACGTTTACGAAGGCATGATCGTGGGCGAGAACAGCCGCGACAACGATCTGGACGTGAACTGCGTTCGTGAAAAGAAGCTGACCAACATGCGTGCTTCTTCTGCTGACGAAGCTCTGCGTCTTGTGCCGTACAAGCAGCTCACCCTGGAGCAGTGCATTGAGTTCATCGCCGACGACGAACTGGTCGAGGTGACGCCGAAGTCGCTGCGCATGCGTAAGAAGGTGCTGCAGGCGAACCGCCGTCCGCGCCGCAACAGCGGTGGCGAATAATCGCGACACGAAACACGAAAGGAAGAAGCGCAGCGACCACAATCGCTGCGCTTTTTCCTTTCCACGACCATTCTGGAATACCCCACAACGCTGCACCGAATCCGCTGCTCTGGTAGCGTAAAGACTGCATGGCCGCGCCGACCGAATCCCAGTTCGCCGCTACTTCTCCGCAGCATCAGACGCGCGTGGAAGCAGCGCACGCGCGCGCAACGGACGAACCCATCGGTCCGCCTCCCGCGCCCATCTGGCTGCAGCGTCTTTCGCTGGTGGTCCTGGTGGTTTTCTGCTTGTATCTGGGCCTGCTCATCGCGGTTCTGCCGTGGTGGAAACAGATGTGGGATCAGAACGAACTTCTACTGCAATTTCCTGCGCTCCACGCCATCCTGATCAAAGGCTGGGCACGCGGACTCATCAGCGGACTCGGCGTACTGGACCTATGGATCGGCATCTCGGAACTTATCCATTACCGCGATTACCGCAATTAGCGCATTCTGAAGAATCCCCGCGAGATAGTAGCCTTTTGAAGATGCAGCGCATCTACCTTGACGCCAATGCCACCACGCCCGTGCTGCCCGATGTGCTGCGCGCGATGGAGCCGCATTGGAATGTGCGTTTTGGCAACGCCAGCGCCGTCCACGCCTTTGGCCGCGACGCACGCGACGCCGTGGATGCAGCGCGCGACCAGGTGGCCGCACTCATCGGCGGCAAGCCCTCAGAAGTCACCTTTACCAGCGGCGGCACGGAGAGCGATAACCTTGCACTCTTCGGCATCCTGAAGCCCGGCGATCATCTCGTTGTCAGTGCCATTGAACATGACGCGGTATTGCACGCCGCAGATGCGCTGGAGGCAGCAGGCATCGCCGTAACGCGCGTGCTTCCCGATAGCGAAGGTGTCATCCAGCCGGAAGCCATCGCCACCGCCATGCTGCCCAATACGCGGCTCGTCAGCGTAATGCTGGCGAACAATGAAACCGGCGCGATTCAGCCCATTGCGAAGATCGGGAAGATCGCCCACAAGCACGACGCTCTGCTGCACACCGACGCGGTGCAAGCCGCAGGAAAAATTCCCGTTCATGTGGATTACCTGCGTTGCGACTTGCTGAGTCTGTCCGCGCACAAGATGCATGCGCCGCAGGGTGTTGGCGCGCTGTGGGTACGCAAAGGCGTAACGCTGCGCCCCATGCTGCACGGCGGAACACACGAACGCCGTCGCCGAGCCGGAACGGAAAACGTACCGGGAATCGTGGGCTTCGGCGCGGCAGCCGCACTGGCCTCCGAATGGCTTGCCAGCGACGGTCCACAGCAACTGCAACAGCGTCGTGATCGTCTGCAGAAGGCTCTTCTGGCGTTAGGCGATGCCGCCGTGAACAGCGGCAACGCAGAGCGTGTTCCCAACACGCTTTCGATCCGCTTTGCCGACGTCAATGCTGAGGAACTGGTGATTGCACTGGACTTGCAGGGACTCGCCATGAGCGGCGGTTCTGCCTGCCAGAGTGGCGCCATTGAGCCTTCGCACGTACTCCGCGCCATGGGTCTGAACGACGAAGAGGCTCACACCAGCGTGCGCTTCTCGCTTTCCAGGCTGACGACGGACGAGGAAGTGGAACGCGCTGTCGCCATCACCTCCGCCGCTGTTCGGCGCCTGCGGTCGTTGTAATCCTGCGTTCGCCACGAAAACCTGCGAAAATAAAGGGTGATGGCCACCACGGCACCCAATCCGGCGGAGAGCGCGTTTCCCTCTCCTGATCCTGCGTCCACCATCGCTGTGGCGATGAGCGGCGGTGTGGACTCGTCTGCCGTAGCTGCACTTTTGCAGCAGGAAGGGCACACGCTGGTGGGCCTCACGCTGCAGCTATGGGATCAGCGCCGCCTCTCCGGGAAGGATGGCATTCCGGAACAGGTAACTGGCCGGTGCTGCTCGTTGGATGACGTCTACGATGCGCGCCGTGTCGCCGGTCAGCTTGGCATTCCGTACTACGTGGTGAATCAGCAGCGCCGTTTTGAAGCGGACGTGGTGCAGCCGTTTGTGAACGACTACCTTGCAGGGCGCACGCCGATTCCCTGCACGCTGTGCAACAACCATCTGAAGTTTGATGAGCTGCTGAAGACCGCACGCGGCATCGGTGCAGAACGCGTGGCAACAGGTCACTATGCACGCGTGCGCTTCGATGAAGAACGTGGCCGCTGGCTGTTGCTTCGTCCCGCGGATCGCAGCAAGGACCAGACCTACTTCCTCTTCGGTCTAACGCAGGAACAGCTCAGCCGCACCCTCTTCCCCTTGGGCGAGATGCAGAAGCCTGCCGTGCGTGCCATGGCAGAGGAACAGGGTCTGCGTGTGGCGCAGAAGCCGGACTCGCAGGAGATCTGCTTCATCCCCGGCGGTGATTACAAGGCGTTCCTGCACGCGTACCTGGAAGAGCAGGGCCGCGAGATGCCTGAAACGTCGGGCGACCTCGTCACCGCAAGCGGCGAAGTTGTTGGCTCACACACGGGTATCCACAGCTTCACTGTGGGCCAGCGCAAGGGCATTCAGCAGCAGTTGCATCGTCACCACAGTGAACCGTTCTACGTGCTGGGCATTGAGCCTGCAAGCAATCGCGTCGTCGTAGGGCAGGAAGAAGAACTACACCAGACGCGCGGTGTTGCGGATCGCGTGAACTGGATCAGCATTGAAACATTGCGCGAACCAATGCGTGTGCAGGCCAAGATTCGGCATCGTCACGAACCTGCCGATGCAACGATTCGCCCTCTGGAAGATGGCCGTGTAGAAATTGTCTTTGACGAACCGCAGCGCGCCATCACACCGGGGCAGGCTGCGATGTTCTTCGATGGCGATATCGTCGTTGGCGGCGGCTGGCTGATTTAGCCGCAAACAAAAGCGGATGCTCAAAGGCATCCGCTCATTGAGTTCTCACTCTCCAGCGTTACGCGTGATAGTCGTCTTCATACCCCGTGTACACACTCTCGCCCTCAAAAGCCGTCGGCTTCGGAGTCTTCGGCGTGTGCTTTGGCGCAAAGCTTGAGAACAGGGATTCAATGCCGGCCTTTGCACCGCTCGCAAGACCGGAAATCTGGCGCACCGGTGCGTAGATAGCGTTATGCAATGAATCCAGCAGATGCTGCACACGACCAATCGTGGTGCTCACCACTTCATGCGTGCGATCAAGGCTGTTGGTTACAAATGCATCGGCGCGTTCTGTTTGATTACGTACGCGACGCGTGGTGTCACCCACCAGCTCATCCACTTCCGCCAGTCGCGCATGATAGCGATCGCTGGTGTCAGCCAGGTTCTGCGTTACTCGGCGCAGCTTCGGCGCGACGTCTGCAGTAGTCTCGCGCACCGTGCTTGAAATGTCGGCAACCTTCTCCGAAATCTCCTGCACGTTTTCCAGGATGGGATACACCTTGCCCTGCGCTTCCGACATCAGGCCGCGCAGTTCTCGCAACAGATGTGCAAAGGAAATAGCAAAGATGCTGAAGGCTATGGCACCAAGCAGAACGCCAACGGCGCTAATGCCGGAAAAGATGAGCAGGTAATGCGCTTGAGACTCGGTCATAGGTGACTCACTTGCAGAAATAGCGAAAAGAACAGGAGCCCGCGAACGTGCGGATCGCGGGCCCCCGTTGCTGTGCGTTTCGATTTTAGTAGGTCTGGCTCTCGACCTTCTCCTGATAAATCTGTTTTCCGGTATCCACGGCAGAAGCTACCTTGTCCTGCTGCTGGGACAGGTATTCCTTGCCCTTATCGACGTACTGGCTCCATTGCGTGCGACCCTTGTCGTAATACTCACGGCCCTTGTCCACATAGTCGTTGATCTGATCGCGACCCTGCTCCACGTACTGGTTCGCCTTTTCCTTCGCGTCGCGTGCCTGCGCTGCAAGGTCTTCGCGAGTTTCACGGCCGCTCTTTGGCGCATACAACACACCCACCAACGCACCGATACCAAGTCCCGCAAGGAACCATCCCAGACCGCTCATGTTATCGTCTGCCATCTCGTCTTCTCCTGAAATCAATATCTAACACTGCCGGGATTCCTGCGGCACGGGAATTGTGCACTTCGGTCCTGCCTTTGAGCCTACATGTTTCTTAAGCTCTTGAACCCGATGAGCGTTTCCCAGTCTCAGGGATGCGAGACCGCGCAATCGGGTTGCCGGCTCCCGGCATCCCAAAGAAACTACACGGAATGTGAAAACCGGTATAAAACAGAAGCCGAAACAAATCGAGCCGCGTCCTATTGCTTAAACAGGGACAGCGGTCCCGATAGGCAACAATCTCGCACGCAGCTTCCAACCGAAGATAATCGTGCAGAGATCCCAGGAGAGTTCTGATGAGTATGAGCATCCGGTTTACGAATCACCTAGCGCTCGCTGCCGTTTTGCTGGCTGGCGTATCAGGCTGCAAACAGGCAACGCCCGTTGACGACGCCACACTGACCTCGCAGGTGCAGCAGAAGATTGCGGCTGAAAGCGGTCTGGCCAACGAACCGGTCCAGGTATCCACCACCAACGGCGCGGTAACCCTGAGCGGTGCAGTCAGCAATGCGGCAGCACGCACCCTTGCAGCGAACGACGCAGCGGGCGTCACAGGCGTCCGCCAGGTGGTGAACAACATCACGGTCGCCCCACCTGTAACAGCCGCGGACATGACGCCGCAGCCAGTAGTCCCAACGCAGACCGTTCCCGCGCCGAAGGTGCCTATCGTGGCAAAGAAGACCCCGGTACCGCCGCCAGTGCGCAACACACCCGCACCGGCCCCGGCTCCCATTGAGCGCGCGGCAGCGCCTGTGCCCCAGCCGGTGCAACAGCCTGCTCCGCCACCGCCTCCGCCGCAGCCGGTGGTTCGCACCATTACGATCCCCTCCGGCACCACGATTCCTGTACGCGTGACCCAGACGCTGGACAGTGCCAGCACGCAGCAGGGTGAGCGCTTCTCCGGTGCTGTGGCAACCGACATTGTGCAGGATGGCATGCTGGTTATCCCGCGCGGCTCCGTCGTATCCGGAACCGTAACGGAAGTCCACGAAGCGGCGCACTTCAAAGGCTCGTCGCTGCTCACCGTGGAACTTACCGGTGTGACGGTACGCGGACAGAACATCCCCTTGGCCGTCACGCCCTATAGCGTGGAAGGCAAGGGCCGCGGCAAGAACACCGCCATCAAGACCGGTGTAGGCGCTGCGGCAGGCGCAGTACTTGGCGGCATCTTTGGCGGCGGTAAGGGAGCTGCGATCGGCGCTGCAGCCGGTGGCGGAACAGGCGCTGGCATCAACGCTGTCACACGCGGCGAGCAGGTGCAGATTCCCAGCGAAAGCATCGTTCGCTTTAGCCTGACCAACGCCGTCGCCGTCAGGACCTCAAGACATGCGGGTGACGGAGACGGCAGTGGACTGCAGAACCGTTAATCGCACGAACAAATAGCGTAAGGAACAGAGGGCCGGCGAACCATTTCGCCGGCCTTTTGCATCTACACGGGCATGACCTTTGCCAGCCATGCAACGAAGGCAGATGCTACGATGCTGGCGAACGTCCGCGAACGATTTTCCGTGGCCCTTACCCCGCCGTACTGCCCCCGCACGACCGGCACGAGAACGCAGACTGCATGAAAAAACACTCTTCCGGCTCAGCTGGCTATGTCAGCTTTGTCCTGCACGCCCATCTTCCGTACGTACTCCACCACGGCACGTGGCCCCACGGGCTGGAGTGGTTGCTGGAAGCTGCTGCCGAGACCTATCTGCCACTGCTGCGCATGTTGCGAACGCTGCAGGATGAGGGCATCCCCGTACGCATGAATGTGAGCCTTTCGCCGGTTCTATTGCAGCAACTGGCGCATCCGGATTTTCGCTCAGAGCTACCTCCTTATCTGGAACGCAAAATTGCTGCCGCTCGCGAAGATGCCGGGTTTTTCGAGCTTGCAAATGAAACGCATCTGCTGGGTCTTGCGCGCCATTGGGAACGTTTCTTTACGCAGTCGCTGGAAGAACTGCAATTACTGGACGGCGACCTGGTTGCGGGCTTCCGCAATGCACAGCAAAGCGGCTCGCTTTCCCTGATGACTTCGGCAGCAACGCACGGTTACGTTCCACTGCTGGGCACCGATGAGAGTGTGCTGGCGCATTTTCAGACGGCAGTGCGGGCGCACCGCAAGCTCATCGGCACCGATACAGCCGGTGCATGGCTTCCAGAATTCGGATACCGTCCGGGCGGCACATGGCAATTCCCCGTTGCACCCGAGGGCAGCAACGAAGTTGGACAGGCTTCGCAACGCATTGGTGCAGAAACAGCCCTCTCCGCCGCGGGACTGGGCTTTACCTTTGTGGACGCGCATCTGATTGAAAACGCAGAGCGAATCGGTGGTGGATCACCCTCGCTCTATCGCCCCTATCGGATAGGCGACAGCGACGTGGCTGTGCTGGCCCGCGATCCTCGAACCACATCCCAGGTGTGGAGTCCGCAACAAGGCTACCCCGGCGAGTTTGCCTATCTGGACTTCCACAAGAAGCGCTGGCCCGGCGGCCATCGCTACTGGCGCGTAACCGGCGACTACCTGGGCATGGAAGCCAAAGAGCCGTATCACCTGGAAACAGCTCAGGAGCGCTCCCGCAGCCACGCGGAACACTTTGTTTCACTGGTAGCTGATACCTTGCGCGCCCAACCCAGCCCCGACAATGAACCGCTGCTCCTCTCTGCGCCGTTTGACCTGGAGCTCTTCGGCCACTGGTGGCATGAGGGCGTGCAATTTCTGGAAAACGTCTTCCGCATCCTGCACAAAGGCACGCATGGCGTCCACGCCATCACCACGGAGGAATATCTGGCACAGCACGGCACCGCAGGCCGTGTGCGTATGTCCGAAGGATCATGGGGCGCGAATGGCGACAACAGCGTTTGGCTAAACGGCGAAACCTCGTCGTTGCTGAGTAGGGTCTATGCTGCGCAGCTTGCCGTGCGTGCCGCTGCCCAGACGCCGCAGTGGACTGCCGATGGCCAGGCCGGACGCGTAGCGCGTCAGATGTGCCGCGAACTTTTGCTCATGGAGTCCAGCGACTGGCCCATGCTCATCACCACCGGAGCGGCGCGTGATTACGCCGAAAAGCGTTTCCGGGAACACGCGGATGCCTTCTCCCAACTACAGGCAATGTGGCCAGCCATCACCGAAGATCGCCCACTCACACCAGAAGAAGAAGCCACGCTGACCGAACTGGAGCGCGTGGACAGCCTCTTCCCTGACCTGGACCCGGCCGACTGGAAATCCTGAAATGGCGGGGCGTTTTCCGCGCCCCCGCCCTCCAGACTCGATAGACTATAAGGGTGGCTACCGCCGCCATCGCCGCACCAAGCACGGAACGCCATGCGCGCCGGGCTCCTCTGGAGATTTGGCATCTTCTCAGTCTGGATGCACCCACAGTAGCCGCCGTATGGGCTGCCTTCTTTGCAGCCTCTTTCCATGTCGCCTTGCCGTGGACGGCCCCGTTAGCGCTCGCACTCGCCGTCTGGATTTTCTACGCTGCAGACCGACTCAGCGACGCGCAACATGAAGCATCCTCACTGGAAGACCGCCATCGTTTCCATGCGCAGCATTCTCGCGGCTTCTTCGTTGCCATTGGTTTCGCGGTTCCCGCAGTCCTCGTTCTGCTGGTAGAGCTTCCACACACAGTTCGGATCGCCTGGCTGCTCCTTGTCCTGCCCTTGATGTCCTACGCCGCCGCAGTTCACTGGCTAAGGCTACGCGTCCCGAAAGAATGGATGGTGGGATTGTTTTTCGCCATCGCCGTTGCGGCACCATGTCTCCTGAACAAAGACCACGTGGCGGAATGGTTGTGTGCTGCAGCGTTCGGCACCCTTTGCTGGCTCAACTGCGTTCGTATTGCACGCGCGGAATCCGCAGCCACCGATCGCGCAACGGCATGGGCTATTGATCACTTCTCAGGCATTACTTTGGCGTTCGCGATTGCCAATGCCGCCATCGCCCTGGTCCTGCCACAAGCACGCGGCGTGGCGCTGGCCCTTGTGGCTGCGGCGTTATTGCTGCTTGCACTGGATCTCCTGGAGCCACGGACTTCTGCGGTTCGTATGCGTGCACTTGCGGATGCTGCGCTGCTCACACCGCTGCTGCTGTGGCCGCTGTTGCGATACCTGGCATGAGCGGTTTCGATCGTCTGGCAAAGCCCTATCGCTGGATGGAATATCTCAGCTTCGGCACCGCACTGGAACGTTGCCGCTTCCATTTCCTTCCGCAACTGCGCAATACACAACATGCCCTGTTGCTAGGCGATGGCGACGGCCGTTTTACTGCCGCCCTGCTGCAAAAAGCGGAAACAGCAGACGCCTTCGCCATCGACGCCAGCAAAGCGATGCTGCACGCATTGCAAGAACGCTGCGCTGCCGTTGGCACAGAGAATCGACTGCAAACGTTTTGCACATCATTGAACGATGGGCTCCCGAAAATCGCAGCGGACAAACGCTTCGACCTCATCGCGACGCACTTCTTCCTCGACTGCCTGAACGAGGCGGAGGTCGAAAACGTCGCACACGATGCAGCCATCTGCACGACGCCGGATGCCCACTGGGTCATCTCAGAATTTCGCGTACCCAAACATGGCGTGATGCAGCTTCCCTCACGACTCATCGTGCGACTGCTCTACCTTGCATTCCGCTTCCTTACCGGCCTGCGCGCGCAGCAACTGCCTGCGTATGAGGCGATCCTTCAGTGCAACGGATGGCATATGCAGCAACAGCAAATGCGGCTCGGCGGCCTGCTCGTCAGCGAGTTGTGGCAACGCTCAGACAACGCGGATACAGCCGAAAGCATAAAATCAAAACAGCAATGAACCTGTACATGCTGCGACACGCGTCGGCTGGTCAACGCCGATCAAACCCGGTACTCGATGTGAAGCGCCCGCTGGATAAAGCAGGCAAGCGCGACTGCCTTCTGCTGGGCAACACACTCACCAGCATGAATGTCAGCTTTGACCTTGTCGTATCAAGCCCGCTCAAGCGCAGCTTGCAAACAGCATCGCTGGTTGGCACGGAAACTGGTTATGAACAGAAGATCGTTCTCAGCGACGCGCTCGCACCCTCTGCCACCTATGCGCAGTTTGAAAAACTGCTGATGGAGTGCAGCGGTGTGGAGTCGCTGTTGGTAGTTGGCCACAGCCCCAATCTCGTCGAGTTCCTCGGCACGCTGATGCAGCCCGCACAGCAGACACGCGCCAGCCGTCCACCTGCATCCGTTCGTCTGCGTAAGGGTGCCATTGCAAAGCTGAACCTGGAACGCGGCGCCGCCACACTGCAATGGATGCTGGATCCGCGTGTCATCCGCACGCTTTACGCCAGTTCCACCACCAGGTCGCGCCGGAAGATTTCGCGGAAGTAAGGCGCTTCCTTCTTCAGCGACCACTGCTCCAGTTCCGCTCCACCCTTTGCCGCACTCAACTCCAGCAACACACGCTTGGGGTACACGCGCACGTTCACCTGGACTGGCTGTGTGGCGCGATTCTGATTCAACCCAATCGCAAGTCGCAGCAACACTACACAGCGCACCACATCCGCCTGCATCTCCACTGGCACAGCGCGTAGCGGACGATCCATGCCATCGGGACGGCTCTTGCCCAGGTAGCGTGCGATCGCGCTCATGATGGTGCGCTCCGCCGGTGAGAATCCAAAAATTTCCGAGTTCTCAATAATGTACTGCGCGTGGCGATGATGGCCCTGATGGTTCATGAACTTACCCACTTCGTTCATCATCGCCGCCGCTGCCAGTAACTCACGCAGATCCGCCGACATGCCATGCACGCGCTCCAACGCATCGAACAACTTAACCGCATCCGCACGCACCGCGTCAGCGCGTTTCAGGTCAATGTTGTAACGACGGCAGACCTGCAGCACACCTTCCCAGCGCTCCTGCTCCACGGCCCGATGCACGGAGGCGCGCTCGTCAGAATCCGAAAGCATCTGCGCCAGAATGCCGTCGCGCAAACCCAGTGGCGAGTAGCGAAATCCGCCGAGCTCCAACCGCTCCAGAATGGATGCGTAGACAAGCGCGCCGCCAATGATGATCTCGCAGCGCTTCGGCCCAATGCCCGGCACCACCATGCGTTCGCTGTTCTTCATTTTCGCCAGCCGATTCGCCAGTTTGCGCACGGTTGCCGCATCTGCTTCCAGGTGACCCGCCTTGCTTGCTACACGTTTCGTCGCAACAGATTTCTTTCCTGCGCGAACGACCTTCGCCTTGGCTTTCTCAAGAAATCCACTCTGGCTCGCCTCTGCCAACGCCGCAGCCGCACCCGACGTGGCAATCACCAACGGAACATTCGGCTTGCCCAGCTTGCGTTCCAGCTTGCGCATCTCACGTTCGATATAGATGTGAAGCTGACGCAACTCATCTGCGGTTGGCGGATCGCTATGCAGAAACTCCTGCTGCAAACGCACCGACCCCAGCGGCAATGACACCATCTGCTGAATGCGCCCGTTGTCGCTCAACGTAACTTCGCAGGAACCGCCGCCCAGGTCGACCATCACGCATTTGCCGCGCGCTCCCGGCTCACCGGAAAGAACACCAAGATGGATCAGTCTTCCCTCTTCCAGGCCGGAGACGACTTCCACCGTCCATCCCGTGGCGGACTTCACCCACGCGGTAAACGCTGCAGCGTTGCGTGCATCGCGCATGGCCGACGTGGCCACCACACGCACGCGATCCACCACCTGCGCCTGCACAGCTTTCTGAAACCGTTTCAATGCGCGAATGGTATTTGCCATGGCGTCCGGTGATATTTCACCGGTTTCAAAAACGCTTTCGCCTAGCCGCACCACTTCACGATCCTGGTGAAACACCTTGATGCGGTGCTGTTCCACATTGGCGATGGCAAGACGACAGGAGTTGGAGCCGATGTCGATGGCGGCAAACGTTGGCATTGGCATCCTTCAGGAGCAAGTAAGACTTCCCTAAGCACCATACATCGTTTTGCGATTGCCCTGCCGATCTGCGCCATTGCAGGCCAAAGCTGAATCACCGACGTCGGATTCACCGTCTTAAGCGCAATACGCAATACACCGTACCTGCAGGACGCCAGATCGACATGGACTATTCAATCGTCATTCCTTTACTCAACGAAGAAGACGCGATTCCCGAGCTGTATACGCGCCTGAAGAGCGAACTGGAACAGATCGCTTCCACCGGCAAAAGCTACGAGATTATCTTTGTGGATGACGGCAGTCGTGACCGCACCTTCAAGCTGCTGACCGAACTTGCCTCCATGGACACCACGGTCAACGTGATCCAGTTCCGTCGCACCTATGGCAAAACAGCCGGTCTGGCCGCGGGTTTTGAGATGGCGACCGGCAAAATCACCATCACCATGGATGGCGATCTGCAACACGATCCCGCCGACCTGCCGCGTTTCATCACACGCGTCGAAGAGGGTTACGACATTGTGTGCGGATGGCGCGAGAAGCGCGTGGATAACCTCTGGGTTCGCCGTATCCCATCGAAGATTGCTAACTACTTCATGCGCAAACTTTCGCGCGTGGAGATTGATGATTTCGGGGGTGGCTACAAGGCTTATCGCACATCGCTGCTACGCGAAGTTCCGCTCTACGGCGGCATGCAGCGCTTCATTCCCGCGCTTGCATCGTTGCAGGGCGCACGCGTTTGCCAGCTGGCTATCCGCAACATCCCGCGTCGCTACGGCAAGTCGCGTTATGGCATTGGCCGCGTCATTCCGGTCTTCTTCGATCTGCTGCGTATTCACTTTCTGCTGAATTATCTGCAACAGCCGTTGCGCTTCTTCGGATCATGGGGACTCGCGCTCATTGGCGGCGGCGGTTTGATGTCCGTGGGTCTGATCTATGAATGGCTCTTCCGCGACCGCCACGTCATGCTGCATCACGGTCCGTTGATGCTTGCAGCCGCACTGCTCATCGTGGCAGGCATCCAGTGCTTCATGGGTGGTCTTATCGGCGAGATGCTGCTCTGGCTGAACAAGCGTGGCCAGAAGAGCGATTACAGCATCGCCCACATGATCAGTGGCCACGAACGCGAAGCCAGCATCTCCTCTTAGCGAAGACAACAATTAAACAATGTACAAACGGGCGACTGCGAAAGCAGCCGCCGTTTGTATTTCGACTAATTCACCTAACTGCGGTTTAGCAGAACGTACTTTCCACCTGAAGAACCAATCAATCTTCCGCCATGCGCAGCCTGCCATTGTTGCGTGCGCTTTGCATCGTGCGTCACAA
>NZ_JAEDXV010000040.1:0-31252 GCF_036877645.1 Terriglobus sp. ADX1 | reverse complement strand
GCTCTGCCTTGTATCCGACACACCCTTATAGGTTTGTGTTGGAAACGGGAATCAGACGCGATACAGCAGAGCCATGCCCTTGCGAGCGACCTCGTAACATTCGCACGCTGCTTTTGTAAGGCCGGGGCGATCGAGGATGGTGACATTGCCTCGGACGTATTCGATCAGGCCCTTGCGCTTGAGGTCGACGGCAACGGTGGCAACGGTGGTGCGCTGCGTACCGAGCATCTCTGCCAGGAACTCCTGCGTGAGATAGAGGCGATTGCTTTCGGTGCGGTCGGCACTCATGAGGAGCCATCGTGCGAGGCGGGATTCTGCGTCGTGCAACAGGCCGCAGGCGCTGGTTTGCAGTGAGACGTTCCACGCCATTTGCGCCCACGTCAGCACGCGGCAACGGAACTCTGCTGATTGTGCAAACCATGTTTCCGCAGCGCGGCGCGGAATGCGCAGTCCCTCGCCTGCAATCTGCATGAATGCGGCAGCAGCGCAGCACTGTGGGCCAAACAATGACAGCGAGCCAACGAGGCCGTCCTTACCGCACATGGCGACTTCGGCGGTTCTGCCGTCATGCATGGAGACGACCATGGAACAGAGGCCGCTGGTGATGAAGTAGAGATACGGGGGTGGCTCTTCCACTGCGGCGAGGCTCAGGGATTGAGGCAGCGAGACGGGTTCCGCGGCATCCACTATGGCTGCACGCAATGCGGGTGAAAACGCATCGAGCATGTGGTTTCCGGTGGAGGATGGCATCGGTACGCACCTTTCCAAGGAGCGCTCATGGCGCAGTCCCTTGTGAGACTTGAGTGCGATAGCCGACAAATGGTTTGCTGCGTGGCGCTATACGCCTTTCTTTTGCGGCTCCCAGACGAACTTATGTACTTGAAGCGAAAGGCGTGCTGGCAGGAGGTCGTCGAGCATCCACTGCACCAGGTCGCGTGCATCCAGCTCCATGTTGTCCGCAGTGCGCAGCGGGGAAGGATGCTGGATGAAAGCTGGGGAAAGCAGGATGTGGCCCAGTGTTCCGGCGGTGATTTTGGATGCAAGATGCTCGCGGATGAAGTCGCGCGCAAATTCGTAATCGCGGCGGTCGCGCAGGACAAATTTCACTTCGTCGCGTGCGGTGAGCGTGTCGAGATTGCTCATGCGGAACGAGCCGAAGGCACTGCCACTGCCGGGGCACTTCACATCGACGATCTTGTGGACGGCTGTTGGGACTTCTTCCAGCGGACGTTCGCCGCTGGTTTCCATCATCAGCGTGTACTTTGTTTTTTCGTCGTTCAGCAGGCGCTGCATCAGTGGCAGCAGGTCTTTTGCGTGCAGCATGGGCTCGCCGCCGGTGAACTCAATCAGCGGGCATGCGAGTGCTTCAATCTGCGCGACGACTTCATCTTCAGTGAACGGCTTGCCACCGGTGAAGGTGTATTCGCTGTCGCACCATGCGCAGCGCAGGTTGCATCCGGCAAAGCGCACGAAGATACATGGCACGCCGGTAAACGACGATTCGCCCTGAACGGATTTGTAAAGCTCAATGAGGCGCACTGGTGATTACTCCGAGTACGTCGCCTGCGATGTGTCTGTTTCGAAGATGGTGCTGCTCTTTACGCGCACGCGGCCTTTGGTTACATCTGCGAGGCGGGTATTCGTCTCGTCAAAGAAGTACCTGGCCAGGTTTTCTGCCGAGGGATTCACGCGGGTGAACGGCTCAAGGTCGTTGATCATCTGGTGGTCCAGGTAGTTCACCACGGGCTTCAGAATGTCCTTGAGGATCTTGAAGTCCAGCAGCAGTCCGTTCGGCTCCAGCTCTTCACCGGCAAGCGTTACCAGCACGCGATAGTTGTGGCCGTGCGGATTTTCGCACTTGCCGTGATAGTCCCGCAGGTAATGCCCGGAGGAGAAATGGGATTCGACGGTTACTTCGTACATAGCGATTCCTTACAGATGCCCGGCGGTGGTATGCCGGTGCAGGATTCCAGTTTAGTTTGTTGCGGCTGCCTTAGCCGCGGCGCTTCCGCTGGTTCTTTCCGGCGTCGCGCTGGTTCCGGTATTCACGATGAATGTTTGCCTGTCCACCGGGAGTACGTCGTTCTGCCTGTTCAAACATGCCTTGCAACACGCCCAGCAGCGCCGTGAACAGACCCAACAGCAGCAAAACGATGCCAATGGTGCGCCAGAGGCTACTGTCAGATGGTGCTCCCGGCTCATGCGTGATGCCTGTGAAGCCAATCACGTATGCCAGCAAGGCGAAGAAGACGAGTGTTGCCGCCAGGATGTACAGATTGCGGCTCAGCATGACAACGACCTCTGACTACACTGCCGCATCGTTGCGGAAGGACGTGCCGGCTAATCCCGGAATGCTTTCGGTGGTGGGCAGCAGGAAGAACAGAGCAGAGAACACCAGCGTGGAGATCAGATCGTTCTGATAGAACGGCACGGCTGCTGTGTAGCAGGCGATGAGGCCCTCTGCTGTGTGCGGATACATGCCGCTGCGCAGGAAGACCACAAAGTTGCTGAGCAGGAAGAAGCTGGTGGAGCACGCCAGCGCGCTCATGCCCACGCTGAGCCATGAATGCTTGCGATGCAACGCTAAGGAAGCTGCGAGGCAGACGGCTGCGTACCAGAGCCACGTAACGATGTAGCCGCTGAGGTGGAAGCTGTAGCCGTAACCAAAAACTGTAAGCCACCAATCCGTGGCGGCAAGAGCCACTACGGCGAAGGCTGCATGCCAGCGCTTTCCGCTGGCCAGGCACGCGCCGAAGAACAGCAGCGATGCGCCCACGGTGGTCACATTGCCGCCGGTGATGTGCAGCAAGCGTGGCAGCACACGACTCAGGATAGCGATAAGGAGCACCAGGTAGGCCATGGCTCTATTCTCCCACAGTGCGTTGGCGTGATCTACGGGAGTTTCTGTTCGGATTGGCCCAGAAACACGCGTTGGACGTGCTGCGTGGCATCGACCCATGCCTCTGCGCCAAGCGGGGCGCGGCTGCCGCTCATGCCCAGCACCGGGTAGCCGAAGCGCAGGTCAGTGAATCGCACCACGCGCCAGGTGCGTTCCTGCGGCTCCAGATCCATGTCCGGATGCAACTGCTCCACGGTGCCGCGGTCTTCCACGATGGGGAAACGCGCCCAATCCAGATACACGCGGCCCAGCCAGCTTTGCTTTGCGGCCGTTACGGCGGGAGTTACGGGTGGTTTGGAGATGGTTTGCAGGGTGTCGGTGTCATAGGTACCGGTGCGGTTGTCAAAGCTGCCCAGCTCCAGAGCGGATGAGGTTTCTGCCACCACGAACCAGCGGAAGGGATTGATGGGATACGGGTTCAGGCCCATGTGCTGTACGGGACCACTGCGATAGTCCTGCGTGCGTGCCTGTGTTCTGGCTTCATTGCGCTGCATGAAGCGGAAGCCCCAGAGCGCGGTCATGAGTACCAGTGCTGTTGCTGCCAGTCCCCGGCCTGAGGAGCGCGATCTGTTCGCGCCGATCTCACCGTTGATCAATGAGAACAGCATGGGGAGGATCAATGCTCCGCCGAGGAACAGGAGCAGTAGCGGTTCGACGATGAAGATCAGGTCGCCGTAATACCAGCGCGGGTTCCAGGGTGCGAAGGGGCGTATGCCGTAGTTGTTGGTCCAGTCGAGCAGCAGGTGGCTGAGCAGAGCCAGAAGGCATAGGCCGAAGAGCAACAGCCAACGGGGTGGGACGCCGTTGGCGTGGCGTTGCGGGCGCTTGTTCTGGCTTCGATGGACGAAGTAAAACGCTGCGGTGATGACGGCGGCCTGCAGTGGCAGTGACCAGAGTGCGTGTGTCCATCCGCGGTGGTGCTGGAAGTAAGTGAGTGGGCCACCGAGGCGATAGACGTAATCGGCATCTGGTATTTCTGCGGCGATAACGCAGGCAACGGTCGCGTACCGGACCTTGGCGGGAAAACCCAGCGCACGCGAGAGGCATGCGCCCGTCAGCATGTGGGTTACGGGCTCCATTCAGCGCAAGCATACACTCTTTGCCGCGAGATAATGGCTGCATGACGAGCAGCTTGCCACCGTCGACGCCGGTGATCGATACGCAGGATGATTTGCATACGCTGATGCAGGCGTTTGAAGCGGGCAGCCTTCCGAAAGCCGCGTGGACGCATGCTGCGCATGTGGCTGTGGGAGCCAACTACGTTGCTCTGCATGGTGAGCCGCTTGCGCTGGAGATGATGCGTCAGCGTGTTTGCGCATACAACGAGGCTGTGGGCACCGTGAATTCTGCCACGAGTGGCTATCACGAGACGTTGACTCGTTTCTGGATTGCGGTATTGGCGCGACTGCATTATGAGGAGAAGGCAGCTTCGCATCTGGCGTTTGTGCAACACGCCGTGACCCTCTATGGTGGCAGACGAGATCTGCACCGGCAGTTCTATCACTTTGATGTGGTGAAGCATTCCGAAGCGCGACAGGCATGGGTGGCACCTGACCATTGGCCCTCCTGCGGCATCATTTCTTAGGTCAGCATCTTTCAAGGTATCCATGAGCGAACAAACATCAGTGAAAGAAATCGACGCACTGCGACGCGAGATAGAACACCACGAACACCTGTACTACGTGATGGACGCGCCGGAGATTACGGATGCGCAATACGACCGGCTGATGAATCAGTTGAAGGCGCTGGAAGCGGAACATCCTGAACTCATCACGCCGGATAGTCCCACGCAGCGCGTTGGCGGCAAGCCGAAGGAAGGCTTTGTGAAGGTCGCGCATTCGCGGCCCATGCTGTCGCTGGATAACGCGTACAACGAAGCGGAACTGCGTGCGTGGGCGGATCGCGTGGCGGCTTCAATTCATCCCAACGAAAAGCTGGAGTATGTGTGCGAGTACAAGCTGGATGGCTTGTCGTTGGCAATGCACTATGAAGCAGCGGAGCATGGTGCGGCGCGTTTGTTGCGTGGCCTTACACGCGGCGATGGCACGGTGGGAGAAGATGTCACCAGTAATGTAAGGACGATTCGCAGTGTGCCCTTGTTCGTGAGTGCGCACAAGTTGAAGAAAGCGCATGTGCCGCAGACGTTTGAAGTGCGCGGCGAAGTGGTGATGCCGCAGGCTGCGTTTGTGAAGATGAATGAGGAACGCGAGCGGACAGGGCAGGCACCGGCAGCGAATCCGCGCAATGCTGCTGCGGGCACGATTCGTACTGTTGAGCCGAGTATTGTGGCGCAGCGTCGTCTGGATTACTACGCTTACTTCCTGCTGGTGAATGGCGAGTTTCTTCTGCCCACGCAGAGCGAGACGTTGGAGGCGCTGCGCATTGCAGGGTTCAAGACGAATCCGCATGCGCGCACGGTCGCGACGATTGATGATGTGTTGGCCTTCATTGCAGAAGCAGAGACGGTGCGCGACAACCTTGGTTATGAGATTGACGGCATTGTGATCAAGGTGAACTCGATGGCGCAGCAGAAGCGTCTTGGGTTCACGGGCAAAGCGCCGCGATGGGCGATTGCGTACAAGTTTCCTGCGCGTGGTGCGGTGACGAAGCTGCTGGGCGTGAAGTTCCAGGTGGGACGCACAGGTAAGCTGACACCGGTTGCGGTGCTTGCTCCTGTGGGGATTGGTGGCATTACCGTTGCGCGCGCTACTCTGCATAACCCGGATGAGATTGCGCGGCTGGGCGTAAAGATTGGCGATTCTGTTGCCGTGGAGCGCGGCGGCGATGTGATCCCGAAGATCACGGAAGTGGTCCACGATGCGCAGCATCCGCGCGGTGATACAGAGATTGTGTTTCCTTCGCGTTGTCCGCGTTGCGATCAGCCTGTGCTGCGTGAAGAGGGTGAGGTGGATTTTCGCTGCGTGAACGCGAGTTGCCCTGCGCGTTTACATGAGGAGTTGGTTCACTTTGCTTCGCGCGGTGTGATGAATATTGAAGGCTTGGGCGATGTGATGGTGGGGCAGTTGCTTGGTCATTCGCTGGTTGAGGCGGCAGAGGCTGCACCGTTGGAAGAAGGCGATACTGCGAGTGAAGAAGAGCCGACGCGTGCGGCGCTGGTGCACACGGTTGCCGACTTGTATCGCTTGAAGGCGGAAGATTTGTTGACGCTGGAGCGCGTGGGACAGAAGACTGCGGATGCGTTGATTGAGCAGATTGATCGTTCACGCAAAGCCCCGCTTCACCGCGTGTTGCTGGGGCTTGGCATACGGCATGTGGGGGAGCGTACGGCGCAGGATCTGGCGAATACGTTTGGCAGTATGGATGCCATCATGCAGGCCTCAGTAGATGAGCTGAAGGCTGCGGAAGGTATTGGGCCGATTGTTGCGCAGACGATCTATGACTTCTTCCAGGTGAAGAAGAACCGCGATCTGGTGGAGGATTTGCGCGGCCAGGGATTGCAGTTCACCGCTGAGAAGAAAGTGGTGGGCACGGCGCTGGCGGGGCTAACGTTTGTGTTGACAGGGACTTTGCCGACGCTGACACGGGATGAGGCTAAGCAAAGGATTGAGGCTGCAGGCGGCAAGGTGTCTGGAAGTGTCTCGAAGAAAACGAGTTATGTGGTGGCTGGAGAAGAGGCAGGAAGCAAGTTGGAGAAGGCACGGGAGTTAGGACTTTCCGTGCTGGATGAGGATGGATTGCTCCAACTTTTGGGCTAAAGTGCGCAGTTTTTGAACCGTAAAAGGCACTTTTTGCTCGATTTGGGAAGATTTTGGGAATGGTTTCAGCGGCATCTTACTTCTAGTCTGCTTGTGAAGGCGGAAGGAGGAGGACGAATGAATCTTTTCAAATGGATGCTTGCCACGGCTCTTGTTCTGGATGCGGCGCTGGTGATGACCGCACGCGTGGTTCCTACGACCTCTCCGGTGCAGAGCGTTGGCATGGCTACGGATCAGGAATCGAATCTGGCTGTGAGTACCGCTTCGCTTCGTTAATTTTCTTTTAGGAATCGCATGAGAAACGGCCCGCTGTGTGCGGGCCGTTTGCTTTGTATGTGTTGCGCTATTCGAAGTAACGCATGACGGTGTCGACGATGATGGCGGTGTCTCGCGCGATGTCGCGTTCGCAGAGATTCAGGATGCGGCGCTCGTTGGAACCGCGGATGGCGTCCATGACGAGCCAGCCGATGGCGCCGAGGTCGCGGGGTGGGAGATCGCCTGCGTCGACGGCGTCCTGCAGAATCTTGATGAAGCTGCGCTGAGCCGAGCGAAGGAGTGTCGCGGTTTGTTTGCGATGCCTGGTTTCGCGGCCGACGGTGAGGATCATGTGGTACATGTCGCCGCGGGAGCACCAGAAGTCGAGGCGTGTGTGGATCCATGCTTCAACGCGGCTGCGTGTGTCTGTTGCAGCTGCTACGCGTTCGTCGGATAGCTCTGAGAGGTTATCGATGGCATGTTGTAACGCCGCGTCGTAGATGGCGTCTTTGGAATCGAAGTAGAGGTAGAGCGTTCCCTTGGCGATGTGGGCCTGGGTGGCGACGTCTTCTGTGCGCGAGTGATGGAAGCCTTTGCGTGCAAAGACTTTGAGCGCGGCCTCAATGATTTCGCTGCGGCGCAGGTCTGTGAGGACCTGTTTGCGCGTGGCGAGGCGAGTGGTTTTTTGCGTCGTTTCCGAGACGGCCATTCCTGCCCCAAACTAACACGGTTAGGCCGGCGTTGAGGTTTCTTTGATTTTCAGAGGGGTGATGGCGATTGATCGCGCTTTCACGCTCTGCGCAGATTCGCTTCCTGGCTGCCGATGTGTTTTGGGCTTTCTGATGCGCCGTAGAGGGTTGAGGGGAATGCAGGTCCTTCAGCTCCGCTTCGCTTCGTTCAGGATGACGACCTTTGGTCGTTCGAGCTTCGCTTCGCGAAGCTGGTTGGGTTTGGTGGTTGGAAGGGATTGAACGTGTCGTTGCGTGAGCTGTGTCGGGATTCTTCGCTTCGCTCAGAATGACAGGCGGGTTCGTTAGAGATGACATGTTGTTGCAAGAGCTTTGGTTCTAAAGATTTTGCGGTTGGCTCAGATTGATTGCATCCGGAGGCGGCGTTGGAGACTCAAATGACCGGAGAGTCATTGCGCTGACTATGCAGTCATTACAGGATGAAGAAAACGCTTTGCCGCCTGCGGGAGAGTCTCACACGGCGGCATCGCTGCATCATGCAGAAGAGGTGATGGATCGCGCCGAAACGGCGCTGGCGCCCTCTGCCGCAGAGTTTGAGCCGGGAGTGCCGCTGGCGCGTGCGCCGGAACCGCGTGTGTTTAATCCGTGGATTATTGCCCTGGTGGTGACAATGGGCACGTTCATGGAGGTGCTGGATACTTCCATTGCGAACGTGGCGCTACCGCATATTGCGGGTAGTCTTTCTGCTTCGCAGGATGAGAGTACGTGGGTGTTGACCAGCTACCTGGTGGCGAACGCGATCATCCTGCCAATCAGCGGATGGATCTCCAGTATTCTCGGTCGGCGCAATTTTTATCTTGGTTCGGTGATTCTCTTCACCGTGTTTTCTGCGGCGTGTGGCATTGCTCCGACGCTGGGTGCGTTGGTGGTGTTCCGTGTGTTGCAGGGCTTATCAGGCGGCGGTTTGCAGCCGAGCGTGCAGGCAATTCTGGCCGATGCGTTTCCGGGTGAGAAGCGCGGCATGGCGATGGCTGTGTATACCGTGGCGATTCTTTGCGCGCCGGTATTGGGGCCCACGCTGGGTGGATGGATTACGGATAACTACTCGTGGCGCTGGATTTTCTACATCAACATCCCTGTGGGTATCCTGTGCGCTTTCTTCACGCGCATTGTGCTGCATGATCCTCCGCATCTGACGAAGGCTCGCGAGGCACGCAAGGGCAAGCCGATCCAGATTGATGGCACGGGGCTGGCGCTGGTGAGCATTGGCCTTGCTGCGACGGAGATTGTGCTGGATCGCGGTCAGGAACTGGACTGGTTTGGTAACTCGTTCATCCTGTGGGCCACGATTGTTGCGGTAGTTGCTGTGGTGGGCGCGATCTTCTGGGAACTGCATGTGAAGAACCCGGTGGTGAATCTGCGGTTGTTGAAGGAGCGCAACTTCCTGTTCTGCTGCGTGATTGTGCTGGGCATGTATACGGCGCTGTATGCGACGACATTCCTGTTGCCGCAGTTTATGCAGGAATTAATGGGGTATGACGCAACGACTGCGGGTATTGCGGTGTCGCCTGCAGGTTTGGTGACGATGCTGGAAGTGCCGCTGGTGGGTTGGTTGTTGAGCAAAGGCACGGATGCACGGCGATTGATTGCGTGCGGCATTGTGACCATGACTGCGGGTACTTACTGGCTTTCGCTGGGCAATCTGAATGTGGCTGAAAGCAATCTGATCTGGCCGCGTGTATTGCAGGTGATGGGCCTGGGTATGACGACAGTGCCGTTGTCGACGATCATGTTCCGCTTTCTGCCTGCGGACCAGAGCAGCAACGCTGCGGGTATTTACGCGCTGGTACGTAATGAAGGCGGATCAATTGGCATTGCGCTTTCCAGCACGTTCCTGCAACGCATGACGCAGGCGCACCAGACGTATTTGAGTGCGGATATCACTGCGTCTTCGCCGGGTGTGATGCAACAGATCAAGTCTGCTGGTGCGGCGATTGGCGGCGCGGCAATGGACAAGACGTATGACGGCATGGCGTTGCTGTATCACCAGGTGCAGCAGCAGGCGTTGTTGCTGGCTTATATGGATCAGTACCGTTTGTTTGCTTACATTCTGGCTTGCCTGTTGCCCATGGTGCTGCTGTTGAAGCGGCCTCCAAAGATCGTTGGAAAGATTACGCTGGACGCGCACTAAGGCGTTTCATGCGAGCCGGTTCGGACAATGGCCCTCCCCGAACCGGCTTTTTTATTTCGCTGTTTGCACTGCCTGTTTCTTAACGGCAAAAAAGAGTGCCGCTGGAATGAGTGCCAGCGAGATACCCATCAGTAGATGGAAGCAATCGATATAACAGAGCATGCTTGCCTGGCGGTTGATCTCCTCGTGAATCCACGCAAGAGCATGCGTAGCTGCGTCGCTTGCGGAATTGCCGGTGATGCGAAGTGACGAGGATTTTTCCTGCACGGCATCTGACAACGCGGCAGAGGAGCTTGAGAGGTTCTGCACGAGATAGGTGCGGTGTACCTGCACGCCTCGCACCAGCATCGTGTTCACGACGGAGATGCCAATGGCTGAGCCGAGATTGCGAAACAGGCCGTAGAGTGATGCGGCTGCGTCGTTCTTGCCGGATTTGAGTTGTGAGAATGCGAGCACGCTGATGGGCGTGAGGAACAGGGCAACGCCCGAGCTTTCCAGGATGCGAAGTTTCACGATGGTGCTGTAATCCACGTCGAGCGAGAGACTGCTGAGGCGATAGAACGCGAAGGTGGTGACGATGAGTCCGGATGCGATGAGTGCTCGATGGTCGACGCGCTTCATGAGCCATGTGGTGAGCGGAAGAAATAACAGCAAGACGAACGAGCCCGGCGAAAGAACGAGTCCACTTTCTGTTGCGGTGTAACCGAGCATGGTGTGCGTAAATTCCGGCAGCAGTGCGGTGCTGGCGTAGCGCGCGAAGTAGGTGAAGAAGATCATGCCGTTCGCAAGTGCGAAGTTGCGATTGGTGAGCAGGCGGAGTTGAAGCACGGGAAATTTTGCGCGACGTAGTTCGTGATAGACAAGGTAGAGCAAGGCGACGCAAGAGACGATGGCGGCTGTGGTGATGGCGGGCGATGCAAACCAGTCGGCACGCTCGCCGCGGTCGAGCACGTACTCTAAACAGCCGAGGCCGAGTGCGATGCTGATGAGGCCGGGGTAGTCGATGGGCGTTTCTTTGGTGTGCGTTTGCGGTGTTTCCGGTTGCAGTGCGCGGTTGAGGAAGTACGCGAGGATGCCGCAGGGGATATTGAGGAAGAAGATCCAGCGCCAGCCCCAGTTGTCGCTTAACCAGCCGCCGAGTACGGGGCCGAGCGTGGGCGCGAGCACGATGACGATGGAATAGAGCGTGAATGCGGAGGCGATCTTTTCTTTGGGGAAGAGATCGGCGAGGATGGCCTGCGTGGTGGGTTGCAGACCGCCGCCTCCGATGCCTTGCATGACGCGGAAGGCGATGAGGATGGGCAGGCTGGGGGCGATACCGCAGAAGAATGAGCTGATGGTGAACAGGATGATGGACAGCAGGTAGAAACGTTTGCGGCCCATGCGGCCGGAGATCCAGCCGCTGACGGGAAGCACGACTGCGTTGGCCACGAGGTAGGACGTGAGCACCCATACGGCTTCGTCGAGCGAGGACGAAAGATTGCCTGCGATGTAAGGCAGTGCGACGTTGGCGATGGAGGTGTCGAGCACTTCCATGAACGGTGCGATGATGGCTGCCGCTGCAATGAGCCAGAGGTTGTGTTGCTTAGAAATGGCGAGATGCCCCCGTATACTTGCAGGCTAGGGCGGCTGAAGTGCGATATGCAGACAGAAACTATCGACATTCGGACAGATAAAGAACTGGAAGCGTGTTTGAGTGTGGATCGTCCTGTGACGGCGCTGGCGTTTGACTATGCCGCGGACGACCATGTTCCGGTTCACGAACATGCGAAGGCGCAGTTGATCTATGCGATTGAAGGCACGATGGTGCTTTCGACGCATGAAGGAAAGTGGGTGCTGCTGCCGACGCGCGCGTTGTGGGTGCCGGCGAGGACGCGGCATTCCATTCGTATGCGTGGGCCGGTGCGTATGCGGACGCTGTTTCTGGATGCGACGGTGAAAGCGCCCGCGCAGGGATGTGCGGCGGTGAGTGTGTCGCCGCTGTTGCGTGAACTGATTGTGAGCATGTTGCAGGAGCGTCGGCGCTATGCAGCGGGCAGTCGTGGCGCGCAGATTGCTGCGTTGATTGCGACGGAGCTTTCTGTTTGCAACACGCTACCGCTTGCTTTGCCGTGGCCGCGCGATGCGAAGCTGCGGCGGCTGTGCGAGGCGATGCGGAGGAGTCCGAAGCTGACGGGCGATCTGGAATTTTGGGCTGCGAAGCTTGCTGTCAGCAGCCGCACATTGTCGCGGTTGTTTCGCTCTGAGACTGGTATGAGTTTTGGGGAGTGGAAGTCGCAGTTGTTGTTGCTGGAGGCGCAGATCCGGCTGTCGCAGGGACAGTCGAGCCTGCGCATTGCGCGTGCGTTGGGCTATGCGAGTCATGCTGCGTTTTCTGCGATGTTTCGTAAGGGGATGGGGCTTTCGCCTTCGGAGTATGTGGCTCAGTCCGTGTCCACAGGTTCGTGATGTGCGGCATCTGCGGTGATAACAGTGGCGGCGCGGGATGCTCATTATGCTGAGTGAGTGAGACAACGGAATTTTCTATTTTTAGTGGCGATTGTTCTGTGCTTTTGCGTTGGAATGCGGACGCAGGTGAAGGCGATCTGGACGACGCCTCTTGCTCCTTTTCGCATTGCGGACAACCTGTATTACGTGGGTAGCCAGGATCTGGCGGCTTATCTGGTAACGACGCCGAAGGGCAACATACTGATCAATGCGAATCTGCCGTCGTCGCCTGCACAGATCAAGACGAGTGTGGAGCAGCTTGGGTTCCGGTGGAAGGATACGAAGATTCTGCTGGTGGGGCAGGCGCACATGGATCATGCGGGTGGTGCGGCGCAGATTGAACGCGAGACTGGCGCGCAGCTGAAGGTGATGGAGTATGACGCCGAAGTGATGCAGGCTGGTGGTGGGAATGACTTCCTGATGGGAACGGGTTCGGTACAGCCCTATTCGCCGGCGCGTGTGGATGCGGTGCTGCATGATGGCGATACGGTTTCGCTGGGCGGCGTGGTGCTGACGGCGCATCGGACAGGCGGACATACGCGCGGATGTACAACGTGGACGATGCGTGTGCATTTGCCGGGTGAGCCTGCGGGTAAGTTGCGCGATGTGGTGATTGTTGGCGGCTATACGCAGTGGTCGGATTATCGGCTGGTGCCGTCGCATGGGAGGGCTGCTTCCTATCCGGGTATTGCAGAGGATTTTCAGCATACTTTTGACACGCTGCGGAAGCTGCCTTGCGAGGTGTTTCTTGCGGATCATGGTGAGCACTTTGGCATGCTGGCAAAGATGAATCGGATGGCGAAGGAAGGCGATGCGGTCTGGATTGATCCGGATGGATATCGCGCCGTGATTGATGCGGGTGAGGCGAGTTTTCAGAAGGCGTTGGCGGAGCAGCAGAAGGCTGCTGCGTCCGCCACGCGATAGAAAATGCCTACGGTGCTTGCGGGACGTGCAGGTTGTTGAGCAGGGACTTGTCGATCTTGAGCGCGATGCCTGAATTACGGTCGGCTACTTCTGTGACGCGGTATTGTGCGGCTACGCCGAGGAACTGTCCGAGTTCGCTGGGGTTGAGCTTGTAGTTGTTTGCCAGCCACGCGGCCATGTTGGCGGTGGCGTCTTTGAAGGCGTCGTCGAGATAGCCGGAGTAGCCGAGGGCAATGAACTGTGTTGGGGTTTCGATGCGGGGGAAGCCGGTTCTCTGGCCCTGGATGAGATCGACGGTGACGGTGACGTCCATGGATGTTTCGAGCGCGTTGCCGTTGAGTTCGCCGTCGCCTTGCAGCGCGTGGCCATCGCCGAAATAGAGCAGTGCGCCGGGATTGATGACAGGTAAGTAGACGGTGGCGCCTTCTGCGATTTCATTGAAGTCCATGTTGCCGCCGTAGTAGCCGGAGTCGCCGGTGGGTGGTGGCGCGTCACTGGGACCGACGGCTACAGCGATGCAGCCGAGCATGGGATGCAACGGGATATTCAGGTCTTTCAATGCGGCGCTGTTGGAGGCGGGTGATGCCGTCATGTGTTCGCGGTCAAGCTTCCAGAGGACGCTGCTGTGGTTGTCGCGCGTGCGGATGGCGAGGGACGGATTCAGCGCGGACTGCACCAGGTCGTCGTTGGAGCCTGCGGTGTCGCGTGTGAGGCGCAGTTTCTGAATGTGGACGGCGATGGTGTCGCCGGGTTGTGCGCCATTGATGTAGAAGGGGCCGGTTTGCGGATTGCCTCCGGCGATGCGCTTGATGTCGTTTTCGTCGTTGCCGCCTGCATCGACCGTGGTGGTGTGGATGGTGTCACCGGGGTTGATATGCAGCACGGGTTTGTTGAGCGCGGAGTATTGGCGGTAGTAGATGGTGGGTTTGAACTCGTGTGTTTGCGGCGTGGTTTTGGGCAGCGGCTTCACGAGTGTGGCGGTGAAAGGGCAGATGAGGGGCGATGCGATTTCGCCAAAGGTGACGGTGCCGGTGAGGGCGTCGTGATCCTGATGTGCGTCGACGATCACGTGGTTGCCGTTCTCTGTGCCTTCGATCTTGAGGTGGCCGTCGGTATTGGTGCCGGTGAGGTGCGTGCCGTTAAAGGTGCCTGTGACGTGGGCGGAATCGTGCTGATCCAGATCGAGGCGGAAGTAGCGCGTGGCACTGTAGAAGTCTGCGGTGAGTTGCCAGCGTTCGTTTGTGGTGACGGGCTGTTGCTGGGCGGGCAAGAGCGCGGCGGTGAGCAGGAACAACGGCAGCAGACGCTTCATGGGCAAGGATTCCTCTGGGGCCATTCCGATTGGCACAGATGGTTACGCAGAGAGAATAGCCCGCGGACGCAAATTTACTGTGCGGTCACACACGAATGCGGAAAGCCGCGTGTGCGGGATGCCGTAAGGCTGCATCCAACAGAGCATCATGACGAAACGTACCCTTGGAAGCACCGGAATTGAAGTTTCGCCCATCATGCTGGGTGGGAATGTCTTTGGCTGGACCATCGATGAGAAGCAGTCGTTTGCTGTGCTGGATCGGTTTGTGGATCGCGGCTACAACTTCATTGATACGGCGGATATGTATTCCTCGTGGATTCCGGGGAACAAGGGCGGTGAGAGCGAGACGATCCTCGGCAACTGGTTCAAGAAGACCGGTAAGCGCGAGAGTGTGGTGCTGGCGACGAAGCTGGGTAATCCCATGGGCGAGGGCAAGAAGGGCCTGAGCGCGGCGTATATGAAGGAGGCCGTGGAGGCTTCGCTGACGCGGTTGCAGACGGAGTACATCGATCTGTATCAGGCGCATATTGATGATGCGGATACGTCGTTGCAGGAGACGCTGCGTGCGTTTGATGACCTGGTGAAGGAAGGGAAGGTTCGCGCGATTGGTGCGTCGAACTATTCTGCCGATCGTCTGCGTGCGGCGGAAGAGATTTCGCGGCGTGAGGGGATTGCGCGCTACCAGACGCTGCAGCCGCATTACAACCTGTATCACCGTGCGGAGTATGAGCATGAACTGGCGCCGGTGGTGGCGGAGTTCAGCCTGGGTGTGGTGCCTTACTTTGCGCTGGCTTCAGGCTTTTTGAGCGGCAAGTACAAGACGGCTGCGGATGCAGAGAAGGCGAAGCGCGCGGGCATGTTGAGCAAATACTTTGACGAGCGCGGCATGAAGATTCTTGCGGCGCTGGCGAAGGTGAGCAAGGAGACGGGAGCGAAGCAGGCTTCCATTGCGCTGGCGTGGTTGTTGTCGCGCCCGAATATTCTGGCGCCGATTGCGAGTGCGACATCTACGGAGCAGTTGGAGGATTTGTTTGCTGCTACGGAGTTGGAGTTGACGTTAGAGCAGTTGAAGGAGCTGAGTGAGGCTTCGGCTTACTAGATTTTTGGCTGGAGATAGGACGCGCCTTCAGCGCTTCTGATGTGTATGCCGATCTACCTAGGCCTTCGGCCTAGGCTAATATCTCGACGGGCCTTTGGCCCTTGTTTCATCGGCCCGATGATCTTCGTTCGCACCATCAGGCTCTTTAGTACGAACAAGAAAACGGGTGAGGCTTTGTGCCTCACCCGTTTCTTTGTTGCAGGCGCGTTTCTGCTTGCTGCGTGTTGTTTGGTTATTCGTGGCCCTTGGCATTGGGGTCTGGGGCCGGGGTTGGGATGCGGGGCAGCATGTCGGGGCGGGTGGCTGCGTTGTAGGCAAACCAGGCTTCGATCATGGAACCCTGCTGCACGTCCGGTACCTGTACGCGGTCGTATGTATCGGCGTTGGAGTGGTGGGTGCGGGTGCCGTATTCCAAGCCATCCTGCATGAAGCTGATGCCGTTCAGGCCGATCCATGAGAACGGGGTGGAGTCTGTGCCGCCGGGCGCGACGGTGGGACGGAACTCTGTACCGGAAACGGCGACGATGTGTTGGTCCTTGATGGGTTCAATCCACGACTTGAAGATTTCGCCCATCTCCTTGCTTCCACCGGCGGAGACGCCACGGAAGCGGCCGGAACCGCCGTCGTCGTTGAAGTAGACGTCGAACTTGTCGTACTCAGGCTTCTTGACCATAGTGGTGCGTTCCGCGAAGTGCTGCTGCACGTATGCGGTGGAGCCGTAGACGCCTTCTTCTTCACCGCCCCAGAGAGCCACGCGAACGGTGCGGGCCATGGGCTTGTGCATGGTGGCGAGGATGCGTACGGCTTCCAGGGCGACGGATGAGCCGGTGCCGTTGTCCGTGGCGCCGGTGCCGCCCTGCCAGCTATCAAAGTGGCCGCCGAGCATGACGACTTCGTCCTTCTTGGTGGTGCCGGGGATTTCGCCGATCACGTTGAAGGCGTTCTGGTTCTTCTTCTGGTATTCGACCTGCACGTCAAACGTGAGCTTGGGTGTGATGTTGTGCTGGACGAGGCGTACGAGGCGGTTGTACTGCTCCGCGCCGATGGCGACCATAGGCGGCGGGACGGGATCGTTGGGGTTCTCAGAGCCGCCGTAGGTGGAGAAGATGGTGCCGCCGTCGCCGTTGTAGCCGGGCGTGAGGACGATGGCGGGCTGCTCGTCGTGCAGGAACTTGTTCATCTTGTTGCGGAGGTCGTGGTTCTTGCCGTTGGCGAGTGCGAGCGATGTGGGCGAGAACTCCTGCGTGCCTTCGCCGGGACGTCCGCGACCGCTGGGGTCACGATCGGCTGCGCCGCCGGGACCGCCAGGGCCACCGGGGCGTCCGCCGCGCATCTGGCCGGCGCGCGCGAGAATTTCTTCATCGGTGGGTGAGGGCTGGGCGTCTGCGCGGGTGTGCAGCGTGAGCTTTGCAGGATCAAAGAGTAATACGGCCTTGCCCTTCAGCTTGCCGTGCCACTTGGCGAAATCTTCTTCAGAGTGGATGGGAGCGAAGATGGGCTCGACGGTGATGGGGCCGGGCGTGCCGGGTGTCCACGCGAGCGGGAAGCCGGTGAATGCGGCGTACGCCGGGGTTTCCATGGCGCCGTAGAACTTCTTGATCTGCCAGCCGTAGCCGAAGGGCCAGTATTCAAGGTGGACGTTCTGCAGCCCCCATTCCTTCATCTGCTTCATGGCCCATTCTGCGGCGGCCATGTGGTTGGGGCTGTTGTTCACGCGTGGGCCGTAGACCTCGGACATCCAGAAGAGGTTTTCCATAACGTGCGAGTTCTCAAAAGCTTCGTGCTTGATCTGCGCCAGCGCGTCGAGATCCACTTTGTCGCCTGCCTGCTGCGCAAAGACAGGCGAGAGGAGCAGCAGGGCGGCGGTTGCAACGGCTGCTGGTTTGAAACGGTGCAGGTTCATGAAGAAGTCTCGCTTTCAACGGAAATGCGGGTTACGGGGCCAGAAAATGGAATCTGGCCACAGACGCTGGAAGAAGAGCCGCACGCAGACAGCCGGGCGCTGCTGCGTTGGCGTTAAGAAATGGTGTGATGGCACAAAGCTAATCGAATGGGTGGGCAGGGCGCAATCGAAAGTCGCGGAGATTTGTGAAATGGGTTTGGCAGAAATGCGCCACGGCGCTTCGATTGCGCTGGGAAGTTAGGAAACGTTCTTAATCGTGGCTGCGGCCCGCTTATTAAGTCCTGTCAGGCGGGGAGCAGGATGGCTTCCTGTGCGGGGGACTGCGCCGATACGTCGAAAAGGATGGGATCGGGGTCTGAGAAGAACTCTGCATGAAGCGAACGGACTGTCTGTTCTACGACGGCGTCGTTGACGATGAAGCTCATGCTGATGCCGTTTGCGCCTTGCGAGATCATCTGCAGGTTGGTGCCGCGGATGGCAGAGAATGCGCGCGCCGCAATGCCAGGTTGTTCCCGCATCTTTTCGCCAACGAGGCAGATGAGGGATTTGTCTTCTTCCTCTTCTACGATCGCGATCTTGGCCAAGTCTTCGCGGATGGCCTCGAGATGCTCGACTGCGTCGAGTGTGACGGAGAGGCTGATTTCGCTGGTGGCCACCATGTTGACGGAGCAATCGTAGCGGTCGAATACCTCAAAGACTGCACGAAGGAAGCGATGCGAGACGAGCAACCTGCGAGAGATGATTTGCAGGATGATGAGATGTCGTTTGACGGCGATGCTCTTCAGCGGACTGGAGGATGTTGTTGCGGTGGCGGTGATGACGGTGCCTTCATTCGCAGCGTTGTGCGAGTTGAGCACCCAGACGGGGATGTTCTTTTTCACCGCCGGAAGAATGGTGGCAGGGTGAAGAACCTTTGCACCGAAATAGGCCAGCTCAGAGGCTTCTTCAAAACTGATGGCGCGGAGACGCAGCGCGTTGGGGCAGATGCGCGGATCGGTGGTCATGACGCCGTTGACGTCTGTCCATATCTCAATGGCATGGGCGTTGAGTGCGCCGCCGATGAGTGCTGCGCTGTAGTCGCTGCCACCGCGGCCAAGCGTGGTGGTTATACCGTTGCGCGTGGAAGCGATGAAGCCGCCGAGGACTGCGACCGCATTCGCGTCTACGACAGAGAGAACATGTTCGATGACGGCTGCGTCGGTTTCTTCAACGAGCGGTGTGGCTTTGCCGAAGTGCGTGTCTGTGATGATGCAGTTTCGCGCGTCGACATGGACGCTGCTGATGCCGCGATGCTCCAACGCCTGCGCGACGATGAGGCTGGAGAGACGTTCACCAAAGCTGACGACGAGATCGCTGGTGCGTGGTGTAAGTTCGCCGACAGCAGCGATTCCGGTGAGGACATTTTCCAGTTGATCGAAGAGCTTGTCTAACGTCTGGATGAGGAGAGTAAGTTTCCTGCCAACCAAGACTGCGGCATTTTCGATGTGGCGGTTTCTTAGTACACCAGCGATGAGAAGCGCTTTGGGTAAGTCGTTTTCAACCGCTGCCCGTGCGGCTGCCAGCAGTTGGTCTGTGACGCGTGCCATGGCAGATACAACCACCACGGGGCGCATCTTCTGGTTACGACGACCGTTAACGATTTCAATGGTGCGGCTGATTGCTGCCGCATCTTGTACCGATGTCCCGCCGAACTTCATAACAACGATCGGAGAGACCGCTCTTTCCGGTTCATGGCCCACAGGAGAAGTATTTCGCTTTGTCCATAAAAAAGGCATAAGAACCGCAGTAAATTTTTGTGTGCCATGATGGGTGGCATGGCGCGCGATGCGGGTTTAGAAGCGATGGTGGAAGAGGTGCTGGAGGATTTGCGTGTGACGCGCAAGGCGATGTTTGGCGGCATGGCATGGATGTATCGTGGCAACCTGGTGTGCGGTGCGCGGGTGGGACATCTGCTGGTGCGGCTGGGTAAAGGGAATGATGCATGGGCGCTGGCGTTGTCGGGCGTAACGCAGATGATGTCGGGCAAGCCGATGAATGGATGGGTGCGTGTGCCTGCGCAGGTGTATGCAGATGATGCAGTACGCCAACGATTGCTGGATGCAGCGAAAGCGTTTGTGATGACGTTGCCTGCGAAGGAATAACCGATTTTGGAATCAGGCGCTGCATTGGTATTGCGTTCGCTTTTTGCGAGAATCGTTGAGACGAAGGGCGAGGATACGAAACGGTGCTGATTGCAAGCTGGAATGTGAATTCGATTCGTGCGCGTATGACGCATGCACATAACTTTCTTCAGGTGCAGCAGCCGGATGTGTTGCTGATGCAGGAGCTGAAGACGCTGGAGTTTCCGGCGATGGACTTCAAGGCGTTGGGCTATGAGTCCGTGGCCGTTGGGCAAAAGAGTTATAACGGCGTGGCCATCCTGTCGAAGCTGCCGATTGAAACTGTGACCACGAAGCTGGATGGCGATGACGAAGATACGCACGCACGTTTCATTGAGGCCATTCTGGATGAGCCGGATGGAAAGCGGCTGCGTGTGGTGTGCATCTATCTGCCGAATGGCAATCCGATTGGCACGGAGAAGTTTCTGTACAAGCTGGGATGGATGGATCGGCTGATCCATCAGATGATGCGCTGGAAGGATGATCCGATCCCGACGATCATTGGCGGCGACTTTAATGTGATTCCAGAAGACATTGATTGCGACAAGCCTGCGAACTGGGTGCGCGATGCACTGTTTCAGCCGGAGCCGCGTGAGCGGTATCGCGCCATGCATACGATAGGGTGGGTGGATGCGTTTCGTGCGCTGCATCCTGAGGAAGCTGGCGCGTATACGTACTGGGATTACTTTCGACAGGCATTTGAGCGAAATCGCGGGATTCGGATTGATCACTTCCTGTTGTCGCCTGCGCTGCGGCCTCGGTTGGAGGCTTGTGTGATCGATAAGGCTCCACGTGGTCAGGAGAAGCCGAGTGATCACACGCCGATCCTGGTGACGCTGCGGTGAGTTGTCTCCGGGCCTGACGCGCTTTCGCGCGCTACCGGTTGCTTCCCATGGGCGTTGTAGAGGGCAGAGAGGAAAGCAGGTCCTTCAGCTCCGCTTCGCTTCGTTCAGGATGACGACCTCTGGTCGTATGAGCTTCGTTTTCCGAAGCTGGTTGGGGTTTGTGGGTGGAAGGCGTGGAGTGTGTTCTTGCACGAGGATGCGTTGGGATTCTTCGCTGCGCTCAGAATGACGGATTTGGAGAATTTTGCTGTGACGACGGACTGAGGATTTTTCTGTGACGACTGCCCCAGGAATTTCCTGTGATGACAGACTTAGGCCTTCTGATCTTGACTCTTCAGGGGCTGTCTCCTTATAGTCCTCTCGCCTGACGGGACTCCTGTTTTGTGTTTGTGAAACGTTTTGATTCCGCTTTCAGGGCGGTGGACGGAATTGCACGCGCGAGCAGTAATCACAATGGCAGGCGAGGTTCCACAGTTTCGATTTGCACGCATGGAGACGTTTCGAATGAGCCAGACGGAAACCAACAAGAGTGCGCCGACCCGCCGCGATTTTATCGCCGGGGGCGCGGCTGCGGCTGCTGTTGCAGCATGGAGCGCGAAGAGCTACGCCGCTATTCCGGGCGCGAACGATCGTGTGCGTACGGCGATCGTCGGTGCGGGCGATCGTATGAAGGGTGCCCTGATTCCCGCGTTTGCTGTGAATCAGAAGAAGATGAACTTCGAGTTTGTGGCTGTGGCTGATCTGTGGAGCCGTCGCCGTGAAGAGGCTGTGGCTTATGTGGAGAAAAAGGCCGGCGCAAAGATTGACACCTGCCGCAATACCGATGAACTGTACGCTCGCAAGGACGTGGATGCGGTCCTGATTGCGACGGCGGATTTCCAGCACGCAATCATGGGCGCACAGGCCGTGAACGCTGGACGCGATGCCTATGTGGAGAAGCCTACGGCAGACCGCATGGCTGATGCGGTGCTGTTCCGCGATGCCGTACACAAGACCGGAAAGATTGTGCAGGTGGGAACGCAGCGCCGTTCCACGCCGAGCTACATGCGCGCGTATGACTACATTCGTAGCGGCAAATTCGGTGAGATCAACATGGTGGAGATGACCTGGAATGTGAACCAGCCCGGACGCTGGCGCAGGCCGGATGTGGTGCCCTTGTTGAAGGAACAGGACACGGACTGGAAGCGTTACCTGCTGAACCGTCCTTATGAGCCGTTTGATGCTCGCAAGTATCTTGAGTTCCGCTTGTTCTATCCCTTCTCGTCGGGCATTCCTGACCAGTGGCTGGTCCACCAGATTGATACCGTGCACTGGTTCACGGGTTATCCGCACCCGCGCTCTGTTGTGGCGAATGGCGGCATTTACCAGTGGCAGGATGGCCGTACGAACTGGGATACGTTGACGGCGGTGTTTGATTACGGCCCACTGGATGATCCGAAGAAGGGCTTCCAGGTACTGTACTCGTCGCGTCAGACGAACTCGGCTGGTGGCGTGAAGGAGATTTATTACTCCAACGGCGGCGCGCTGAACATGGACACGCAGAAGGTCACGTCCGAAGGTGGACTGACGGCGAAGGCTGCTGGCGAAATGAAGATGAAGGCGAACCTGCTGGAAGACTTCTCGCTGGGCGCGGTGGAGGCTGTCTCCAATGAAGCGAACACGGGCAGCGATCCGATGACAGTGGCGAACATGCTGAACTGGATGGAGTGTGTCCGTTCGCGCAAGACGCCGAACGCCAGCATTGAAGCGGGTTATTCGCACTCGATTGCGTTGTGCATGTGCATTGCCGCCATGCGCACGGGCAAGAAGGTAACGTTTGACGATGCGAAGCAGCAGGTGCTGGCAGGTGGTCAGCCCTATGTATAAGGTCGTTGCGTTGGCTATGCTCTCGACTATGTTCGCGTCTGGCGTTGCAGCCGCAGAGGTAAAGGTGGACGTTCACGAGGCCCAGCGCCGTGTGGACGTCACCGTGGATGGCAAGCCGTTCACGTCGTACATCTGGCCCACGTCGCTGAAGAAGCCGGTGCTGTATCCGCTGGTGTTGAGCGATGGGATAACCGTGACGCGCGGCTATCCGCTGGAGCCGCGTGCCGGTGAACGGCAGGATCATCCACACCATGCTGGCCTGTGGTTCAACTACGGCAACGTGAATGGCTTCGACTTCTGGAATAACTCTGACGCCATCACGGGCGATCGTGTCCAGCACATGGGTTCCATCCGGCAGGAGAAGATTGTCTCTTCGCATTCCGGTAAGGATTCGGGCGAGTTGACGACGGAGTCCACGTGGGTTGCGGCGAATGGTCAGGCGCTGTTGCGTGAAACCACGACGTTTGTCTTCCGGCAGAATGGCGATGTGCGCACGATTGATCGCACGACCAAACTGACGGCGCTGGAAAAGGTTGTGTTCACAGATGACAAGGAAGGCGTGCTGGGCATTCGTGTGGCGCGCTGGCTTGAGTCGGCCAATGAAAAGGGCGGCGTGTTTGTGGATGCCTCTGGTAAGGAGACAAAGGTGGAGGGCGCTACGGGCGCTGGTGCTACCGGTGTCTACCTGACCAGCGAAGGCAAGCAGGGCGATGATGTGTGGAGCACACGTGGTCGCTGGTGTGTGCTGAATGGGCATGACCCGGAAGGCCATCAGGCTGCGATTGCGATTCTGGATCATCCTGGCAATCCGGGGTATCCCACGTACTGGCATGCTCGCGGGTATGGTTTGTTTGCCGCGAATCCGCTGGGCGCGCACATCTTTGATACGAAGGCTGCGCCCATGAACTACACCGTGGAGAAGGGGCAGACGACGACATTCCGGTATCGTGTTCTGCTTTCGCCACATACGATGACGGCGGCGCAGGTGAACGCGGCTGCGGATGTGTTTGCCAAGACGAATCGTTAGGTTTGTTGATTACTTTTAAGGGCTTCGCTCTGGTCCGGGCGAGGCCTTTTCTTTTCTCTTTCTCTTCAGTATTCCCTCGGCGGCTAAGAGCCACGTGCTGGTTGCGGACGAACTTCGCTCGCTGCCCAGGTTTAGTTTCGCGAACCTGGGGCAGCTTTTGGGCTTTTCTGACGCGTTGTTAGAGAGTTGAGAGGAAAGCAGGTCCTTCGGCTTCGCTCAGGATGACGCACTTCCGTGCGTATGACCTTCGCTTTCGCGAAGCTGGTTTGATTCGGTGCTCGAAAGCGTTGGCTGTCGTGCTGAGTGAAATCGTCGGGATTCTTCGCGTTGCTCAGAATGACGGTCTACGACCGTACGAGCTTCGCTGACGATCTACGGTCGTATGAGCTTTGCTTTGCTCAGGATGGCGCAGGTATACGAGTGTTATCGGATTGCGTGTGGTCGGCTTTGCTTCGTACACTTGGCTGCACACAGGAGAAGCACGCGAATCATGTCGTTCATGCGCAATGTTGCACTTGTTTCCGCGACCACGTTGCTGGTCAGCGCCGCTTTGGTGGCTCAGGCCGCTGCTGCACCGACCGAGGCACCCAAGCCGATTGATGCGGTGTTGGTGAAAGATCCTTCGACGCTGACGCCGAATGAGATTTCCGGTTTGCAGAAGAAGTTGGCGGATTATGCCAACCTGGCTCGCTATGCGAGTGCGAATGCTGCGTTGCCACCTGCGCCGAAGGATCGCGTGGTGTTTTATGGCGACAGCATTACGGATGCATGGGGCAATGGCGCGGCCAATAAGTCGACTTTCTTTCCGGACAAACCGTATCTGGACCGAGGCATCAGCGGGCAGACAACGCCGCAGATGCTGGTGCGTTTTCAGCAGGATGTGGTGGCGCTGAAGCCTGCGGCGGTGCTGATCCTGGCGGGAACGAACGACATTGCGGGCAACACGGGCATTGAATCGCTGGAGCACATTCAGGACAACTTCCGCTCCATGGCGGCGATTGCAGATGCGAATCACATTAAGGTGATCCTGGCCAGCGTGCTGCCGGTGGACGATTATCCGTGGCGTCGCGGTCTGCAGCCAGCGGATAAAATCCGCACGATGAACACGTGGCTGCAGCAGTTCTGCAAGGAACATGGGTACACGTACCTGGATTACTACTCGGCCCTGACTTCGCCGACCGGCGGCATGAAGCCGGATCTGGCGAAGGATGGTGTACACCCCACGCCTGCCGGGTATGCGATTATGCAGCCGCTGGCGCAGGCGGCGATCGACAAGACGATTGGTAAATAACGCATCAGGATTGGTGCGATGGGCGGGGGAACCTTGAATGGTTCCCCCATGTGCTTTGTGGCCTGCTATGGTCAGGGGTGATGAAGCGGTCAATTAGTACGCATGTTTTTCTACAACAACGGCTGCACGCGGGCCTGCTGGATGCGATGTTTGCGGCGGGTGCGCAGTCGATTGAGCTGTTTGCGGCTCGGCACCACTTTGATTACACCGATCGCACGGAAGTGAAGGAACTGGCGAAGTGGTTCCGCAGCAATGAATGCCGCGCGACGTTGCACCAGCCCATCTTTGAAACGCGTGCTTCTGACTGGAGCCGCCATGTTCCGGCGACCATCAACCTGATTGATGTGGAGAAGTCGCGCCGCATTGATGCGATGGATGAGGTGAAGCGTGCGCTGGAAGCTGCGGAGATGATCGACATCGACAGCATTGTGCTGCATCTGGGGAGTGCGAACGATACGTGGAGCGAGCGCACGCTGGACCTGTCAATGACGGCGGTGGAACACATTAAGGCTTTTGCGCATCCGCTGGGCGTGAAGACGTTGGTGGAGACGTTGCACAACGACGTGACCACGCCGGAACACCTGATAAACATGCTGCGCATTGCGCATCTGGACACGGTGAATGTGTGCCTGGATATTGGGCATGTGAATCTGCACGGTATGGGCGGTGTGGAGAATGCGTTTGCCGTGCTGGGTGATCGGATTCGGCAGCTTCATCTGCATGACAATCACGGCGAAAAAGATGAGCACCTGTGGCCGGGTGAAGGCACGGTGGATTGGGATGCTGTGCGCAAGGGGATTGCAGGGCTGAAGCACGAGCCGGTGGGGACGCTGGAGATTGCGTACGAGCCGGAGATCGATGCGAAGCCGATGTCGTCGAAGGCTGCTGAGGTGTTTGCGATGTTGGAAGAACCTGCGCGGTAGTCAAGGCATGTGTTCTCGGCGAAGAGTAAGCAGGTCCTTCGGCTTCACTTCGTTTCGCTCAGGATGACGAACTTCGTTCGATTGGGCTTCGCTGGTAACGAACACTTGTTGTACTTCTCTGATAATGGCCTGAGAATTTTGACCTGACTGCTAATACGGTTCGTGTGTTCATTTGAAAAACCAAAGGGCGGCATGAGTGATCATGCCGCCCTTTGGTTTTTGTCAGGGATTAGAGTGCCTTTAATGCTGCGGCTATTGCGTCTGCAAGAGGTGCGGTGGGGTGCCCGATGAGACGGCTTAGTGTGTGCGATTCATCGTCGAGGGCGCCGTTCGCGGCTTTTGCTTCGGCGTCTGCCAGGATTGTGGCGAGGGCTGGCGGCAGGAAGGTGGCGAGGATTTTCTCGTATTCCTGCTCCGGCAGGTCGTGATAGCCGATGGTCTTGCCGGTTTGTTTGCTGACCTCTGCGGCGAACTCCGCTCGGGTGAATGCTATGTCGCCTGCGAGTTCATACACTTTGTTTTCATGGCCTTCACTGGTGAGTACGGCTACGGCTGCTGCAGCGTATTCTGCGCGGGTGGCTGCGGCCAGACGGCCATTCTTTGTGGCTCCGATGAATGCTCCCTGCTGTATTGCGGGGCCGATGCCGGGGGTGAGGTTTTCTGTGTACCAGCCGTTGCGCAGGAACGCGTAGGGGATGCCGCTGGCGTGAAGATACTTCTCCGTGGCGAGGTGTTCGGCTGCGAGCAGAAGGCCGCCGGTGTCGGCGTGCAGGAGGCTGGTGTAGGCGACGAGCTGGATGCCGGCCTTCTTTGCGGCGTCGATGACTGCCTTGTGTTGGGGGACGCGCTGGCCTACTTCATTGCCGGAGATGAGCAGGAGCTTTGTTACGCCAGCAAAGGCTGCGTCGAGCGTTTCCGGGCGGGAGTAGTCGGCTTCGAGGACCTGCACGCCCTTGTCTGCGAATGCCCTGGCTTTGGATGGTGTGCGAACGGCGGCGACGATCTGGTTTGCGGGGATCTTCTGAAGCAGACCCTCTACGACAAGTGTTCCAAGTTGGCCGGTGGCTCCGGTAACAGCAATCATGATCTCTCTCCTTCCGCTATCGCGGATGTATGAGACAAGCGTATGCCTAAGAGCTTACTTGTAGTAAGTACATACCTTTAGGTAAGCTGTATGCATGGCGTGGCCAAAGAGTACCAAAACGATTCGCATCCGGCGGGGAAATCTGTTTACCTCGGATTGCCCTACGCGCAGCATTCTGGATGATGTGACCTCGCGATGGGGATCGCTGGTGCTGGTTTTGCTGCACAGGGATGGCAGCTATCGCTTTAGCGAACTGGCATATCTGATCGGTGGTGTGAGCGAGAAGATGCTGGCGCAGACATTGCGCGCGCTGGAACAGGATGGATTTGTGTTGCGCACGGTGCATGCGACGAAGCCGCCGAAGGTGGAGTACAGCCTGACCGAGATGGGCAGCGAAGTTGCGGAACGGATGCTGGCATTGACGGCATACATTGAGGGCAATGTTGGCCGCGTGATGGCGCATCGTGCCAGGGCTGAAAAGCAGACGGCGTAACGTATCTCCGCCGTCCAGAAGGGTGTTCTTATGCGTCTTCCCAGAAAAAATGGAGAAATCGCCGCGCATTTTTGAAGGCGCATACACTGGAAGATGTCATGGCAACAGAAATCTCCGCACCCCTCACGTCGATTGCGAACATTGGTCAGCACGAAGGCGCAACGGTAACGCTGCGCGGCTGGCTGTATAACCTGCGCTCCAGCGGCAAGCTGCTGTTTCCCACCTTCCGCGATGGCACCGGGACGATCCAGGGCATTGTGCCCAAGGCTGCCGTGCCTGAGGAAGTATTCAACACGCTGAAGGAATTGCAGTTGGAGAGCAGCGTGGTGGTGACGGGCAAGGTGCGTGCGGATTCACGTGCTCCCTCCGGCTATGAGCTGGACGTGGAGAATGTGCAGGTGCAGCAGGCGGTGAGCGCCGATGAGCCGTTCCCGATCACGCTGAAGGAGCATGGGCCGGACTTTCTGATGGAGCGCCGTCATCTGTGGATGCGGACGCCGCGTCAGAGCGCGATTCTGCGTGTGCGCGCGACGATTATGCGTGCGGCGCAGGAGTTCTTTGATACACGCGACTTCACGCGTACCGATCCGCCCATCCTGACACCTGCGGCGTGCGAAGGCACCAGCGAGCTGTTTGAGATGAAGTACTTTGACGAGGGCAACGCGTACCTGACGCAGAGTGGCCAGCTTTACATTGAAGCCACGGCGTTGGCTCTGGGCAAGGTGTACAGCTTTGGGCCCACGTTCCGCGCGGAGAAGTCGAAGACGCGGCGTCACCTGACCGAGTTCTGGATGATTGAGCCGGAAGTGGCTTATGCCGACCTGGACGATCTGATGAAGCTGGCGGAGGAATTTCTTTCGCACATCGTGATGCGCGTGTTGGAGAAGCACCGCATTGATCTGAAGACGATTACGGGTGGCGATGAGAAAGCGGCGAAGCTGGAGAAGATTCAGGCTCCGTTCCCGAAGATCAGCTACGACGAGGCGCACGCCATGCTGGAGAAGGCGTTTGCCGAAGGTGCGATTGAGAAACCGCATGAGTATGGCGATGACTTTGGCGCGCCGGACGAAACGTACATCAGCAACCAGTTTGACCGGCCGGTGATGGTGCATCGTTACCCGGCGGTGGTGAAGGCGTTCTACATGCAGCCTGATCCTGCGGACCCGACGAAGGCGCTGTGCGTGGACGTGCTGGCGCCGGAGGGTTACGGCGAGATCATTGGCGGATCGCAGCGCATTGACAGTTATGACCTGTTGAAGGAGCGCATCCTGTCGCACGATCTGCCGCTGGAGGCTTTCGAGTGGTATCTGGACCTGCGCAAGTATGGCAGCGTGCCGCACTCGGGCTTTGGTATGGGTATTGAGCGCTGCGTGGCGTGGGTTTGCGGGCTGGAGCATGTGCGCGAGACGATTCCGTTTGCGCGGACGCTGAACCGGATTTATCCGTAAGCAGTTGGAGAGACTACCGTTGAGTCATCCGGAGGCCGTGACGAATTTCGTTGCGGCCTTTGTGTTTGCTTATGCAACGCACGGTTCCTCATCGGAATCCGTCTCACTACTGGTGCTACGTTACGCGTGCCGCCAAGGGGGACGATGACGGCACTTCGGAATGTGGCAGTGATATCCATCGCAGCTTTCGGGACAGTTGCAGGGGCGCAGAGCTCGCCTGTTGCGCGCATGGCTGAAAATGAACGCCAGGCGCGGATCGATCTGAAGGAACACTTTTCATTTCTGCTGCTGGAGCGCTCGCCGCGCACGGGTGGTCACCTGTGGATGGAGCGCGTTGTGGAGGTAGATGAAGGCAAAGTGGCTCGTCTTCTGCAGGTGGATGGCGTTCCGCTGTCAGCGGAAGCTGCCGCTGCGGAACAACGGCGGCTGACGGCCCTTGCCAATGATCCCGAGGCGTTCCGAAGATTGAACGCATCGGTGCAGAGCGATGAAAAGCATCTGATCAGTCTGCTTGGTGCGCTGCCATCGCAGTTCCTGCTGACGCCTGAAGGCACCGTGAACGGCTGCCTGCAGTACAGTTTCAAGCCCAATCCCAACTATCAACCTGGCAGCATGGAGGAGAAGGTGCTGCATGCGATGGAAGGCACGGTCTCCATCAAGCAGCCAGAGGATCGTCTGTGTGAATTGCAAAGCCGTATCACGAGCCCGGTTTCATTCGGCTTTGGCTTGCTGGGCAAGGTGAACCAGGGCGGCACTGTCCAGTTGCAGCGCCGACAAGTGTCGCCTGACACGTGGAAGAGTGTTCGCATGGTCGTCCACATGGATGGCAAGATTTTGATGATGAAGAGTCTTACGCGCGATCAGGACGCCATCCGCAGTGAGATCAAGCTGGTGCCGCAACACATCTCCTTGCAGCAGGCCGTGGAACTGACTCGCTGACGAGCGGCAGGTACCTACGAAGATGCACGATTGTCCTCCACAGGCGGTGGGACCGTACCATCAACAAGGGTAGGTGCGAGGGAACTAATGGCGAAGAAGCTGCGTGTGGGTGTTTTGTTTGGTGGGAAGTCGGGTGAGCATGAGGTTTCGCTGCGCTCCGGGGCTTCCATTCTGAATGCCATTGATCGCAGCAAGTACGAAGTAGTTCCCATTGGTATTGCCAAGACCGGGCAGTGGTTGGGTGCGGGCGATTCAAAGGCTCTGCTGGATGGCGTGACGGTGCCAGCGCTGGCGGGGAAGAAGTCCGCCGCGAAGAAGAAGACCGAGATCACGGGGCTTACGCTACAGGCGTCTGCTGCGACCTCGACGGCTGCGCTGGATGTGGTTTTCCCCGTACTGCATGGCACGTTTGGCGAAGACGGCACGATTCAGGGCATGCTGGAACTGGCCGATGTGGCGTATGTCGGGTCGGGTGTGCTGGGTTCCTCCGTGGGCATGGACAAGGATGCCATGAAGAAGATGTTTGCCGCCGCAGGACTGCCCATTGTGAAGCATGTAACGCTGCTGCGGACGGAGTGGAAGGCGAGTCCGCGCAAGTGTACGAAGCTGATTGAGGACAAGCTGCAGTATCCGGTGTTTGTGAAACCTGCGAACCTTGGTTCGTCAGTCGGCATTAGCAAGGTGCGCGAGCGCAAGGAGCTTGCGAAGGCAATGGATGAGGCTGCTCAGTTTGATCGCAAGATTGTGATTGAAGAAGGTGTGAGCGGTAACGGCAAGTTGAGGGGCAAGGGTAAGGCGCGCGAGCTTGAGATTGCCGTGTTGGGCAATGATGATCCCATTGCGAGTGTTGTGGGAGAGATTGTGCCGGACCGCGAGTTCTATGACTACGAGAGCAAGTATGACTCGACCAGCACGAGCGAGCCGGTGATCCCTGCGAAGATTACGAAGGCGCAGGCGAAGCAACTAAGGCAGATGGCGATTGATGCGTTCAAATCGTGCGATTGCAGCGGGTTGGCGCGTGTGGATTTCCTGTTGGAAGCCGCTGACCCTGCCAGCAAAAAAGAGCCGAAGATTTATTTGAACGAGATCAATACGATGCCGGGCTTTACGTCTATCAGCATGTATCCGAAGCTGTGGGAGGCTACGGGTATTTCGTATGTGGAACTGATTGATCGGCTGATTGCGCTGGGTGTGGAGCGGCATGACGAACGCAAGGCTACGAGCTTTACCAAGTGAGCACGATGCTGAAAGTGATTCGCGCAGATGATTCGACGATGACCGCGCCTGAGCCGGGGTTACGGCGGCAGGTGATGGCTACCAGCGAGCCAATGATGCTGGTCCGGCATCGCATGGAGGCCGGTTGGGTAGGCGCTGCGCACTCGCATCCGCATGAACAGTTGATCTACATCCTGAGTGGTGAGATTGCACTGACTGTTGATGGCGAGACGTATACGCTACTCGCTGGCGATAGCGTGATGGTGCCGGGGGATGTGGTGCATCAGGCTTCGGCTGCTGTGGCGAGCGAGGTGCTGGATGTGTTCACACCTGCTCGTGAGGATTATCGGTAGGTGCTTCCCGAAGCGGCTAAAGCCGCTGGTTATGCGGCGTTTGTATGGCAGGCTACGGCTTAGGTGCGAGACGTGGGCACCCGTTTTTTTGCTGGTTGCCTGATGCATTGTCGTGCGGGAGAGGAATGCAGGTC